>NZ_ALEE01000573.1 GCF_000282995.1 Melaminivora alkalimesophila | reverse complement strand
CCAGCGGCTGGCCGGCGCCGCCGAGCTGCTGCATGCGCCCGGGCACCGGCTGCAGGCCGGCACAGGCGTCCACCGCCTCGTCCAGCGGCACGCCGAGCGCGCGCAGCCCGGCCACCACGCCCAGCAGGTTCGAGACGTTGAACAGCCCGGCCAGCCGCGTCTGCAGCGCCCGCGTGTGGGCGCCCTCGGCCACCGTGAAGGCCAGTCCGGCGTCGGTGGTGCGCACCTCGTGCGCCTGCAGCCGCGCCGGCCCCTGCAGGGACACGCTCCACAGATCCAGCGGCCGGCCCTCGAGCGCCGCGTGCAGCTCGCTGCCGCGCGCATCGTCGACGTTGACCACCGCCGCCTGCAGGCCCGGCCAGTCGAACAGCAGGCTCTTGGCCTGCCAGTAGGCGGCCATGCCCGGGTGGTAGTCCAGGTGGTCCTGCGTGAAGTTGGTGAACAGCGCCACCCGGATGTGCGTCCCCGCCAGGCGCTGCTCGGCCAGCCCGATGGACGAGGCCTCGATGGCACAGGCGCCGAGGCCGGCATCCGCGAAGCGGGCAAAGCCACGCTGCAGCCGCACCGGGTCCGGCGTGGTCAGCCCCGTCGGCTCGAGCTGCGGCGGCACGCCCATCCCGAGGGTGCCGACCAGCGCGCAACCGGCGCGCGCGGGCGTGCCGCGCGCCGCCAGCGCATTCAGCGCCTCGGCGATCCACCAGGCGGTGCTGGTCTTGCCGTTGGTGCCGGTGACGGCCAGCACCGCCAGGCGCGCGCTCGGCTGCCCGAACCACTCGGCGGCGATCGGCCCGGTCGTGGCCTTCAGGCCGTGCAGCGCGGCGATGCGCGCATCCTTGAAGCCGAAGGCCTGCACGCCCTCGCCCTCCACCAGGCAGGCGGCCGCGCCGCGCGCCAGGGCGTCGGCCACGTGCGCGCGCCCGTCGGTGGCCGCGCCCGGCCAGGCGATGAAGGCGTCGCCCGGCGCCACCTGGCGGCTGTCGGTCTGCAGCGTGCCGGGCACCTGGGCGCGCAGCCAGGCGACGGCGTCATGCACGGAGGCCAGTACGGGCAGCGCGCTCACAGCGGCTCCTCCACGGCATCGGCCACGATCAGCGGCTGCACCGCCATGTCCGGCGCCACGCCCATCAGGCGCAGCGTCTGCTGCACCACCTCGCTGAACACCGGCGCCGCCACCGCGCCGCCATAGATCACGCCGTTGCTCGGCTCGTCCACCATCACGGCGACGATGATGCGCGGGTTGTCCACCGGCGCCAGCCCGGTGAACCAGGCGCGGTACTTGCCGGCGGCGTAGCTTTTGCCGACCTGCTTGCGCGCCGTGCCCGACTTGCCGCCCACGGAGTAGCCCACCGTCTGCGCCTTCTGGCCCGTGCCGCCCGGCCCGGCCGCCATTTGCAGCATCTTGCGCACCTGGTCGGCCGTGCGCTCGGAGAACACCGGCACGCCCACCGCCGGCTGCTCGCTCTTGAGCATGGTGGCGGGGATCACCTTGCCGCCGTTGGCGAACACGGTGTAGGAGCGCGCCATCTGGAACAGGCTGGCCGACAGGCCGTAGCCGTAGCTCATGGTGGCCTGTTCGATCGGCCGCCAGCTCTTGTAGGGCCGCAGGCGCCCGCTGGCCGCGCCGGGAAACATGATCTGTGGTTTCTGGCCGAAGCCCAGGGCCGAGAAGGTTTCCCACATCTCGCGCGCCGGCAGCTGCATCGCCAGCTTGGTGGTGCCCACGTTGCTGGACTTCTGGATCACGCCCTCCACGGTGAGCAGGCCGTAGTTGTGCGTGTCGTGGATGGTCGAGCCGGTGATCGTCAGGCGCCCCGGCGTCGTGTCCACGGGGGTCTGCGGGCGCACCCGGCCCGACTCCAGCGCCAGCCCGATGGTGATCGGCTTCATGGTCGAGCCCGGCTCGAAGACATCGGTCAGCGCGCGGTTGCGCAGCTGCTCGCCCGTGAGGTTGCGCCGCTTGTCGGGCACGTAGCTGGGGTAGTTGGCCAGCGCCAGCACTTCGCCGGTGCGCGCGTCCAGCACCACCACGCTGCCGCCCTTGGCCTTGTGCTGGGTGACGGTGTCGCGCAGCTTCTGGTAGGCGAAGAACTGCACCTTGCTGTCGATCGACAGCTGCAGGTCGCGGCCGTCCACCGGGGGCACCTCGGCGCCCACGCCCTCGACCACCCGGCCCAGGCGGTCCTTGATCACGCGGCGCGAGCCGGGCTTGCCGGCCAGCTCCTTGTCGAACGCCAGCTCCACGCCCTCCTGGCCGTGGTCTTCCACGTTGGTGAAGCCCACCACGTGCGCCGCCGCCTCGCCCTCGGGGTACTGGCGCTTGTACTCCTTGCGCAGGTAGATGCCTTTGATGCCCAGCGCCATGACCTGCTGCCCCACGTCCCAGTCGAGCTGCCGCTTGAGCCACACGAAGGTCTTGTCCTCGTCCGCCAGCTTGGCGAGCAGGCCGGGCAGTGGCACCTCCAGCAGCCGCGCCAGCTCGCGCAGCTTGGGCTGCAGCTCGGCGCTGTCGGCTTCCACGTCCTCGGGGATGGCCCAGATGCTGGCCGCCGGCACGCTGGAGGCCAGGATCAGGCCGTTGCGGTCGAGGATGCGGCCGCGGTTGGCCGGCAGGTCGAGCGTGCGCGCGAAACGCACCTCGCCCTGGCGCTGGTAGAACTCCTTGCCGATCACCTGCACGTAGGCGGCGCGCGCCGCCAGTGCGCAAAAGCCCAGCGCCACCAGCACCACGATGAAGCGGCTGCGCCAGGCCGGGGTGGGGCTGGCCAGCAGCGGGCTGGAGGTGTAGGTCAGGCTGCGGCCGGCCCTCATGGACGCCCTCCCGCCGCGGCGCCATCGTCCGTCACGTAGTGCGTGATCGCCGGCGTCGCCATGCGCATCTGCAGGCGGTCGCGCGCCAGCCGCTCCACGCGCAGCGGCGTGGCCTGGGCGCGCTTGTCCACCTGCAGGCGCTGGTGTTCGGTCTGCAGCTGGCGCGACTCGGCAATGGCGCGGTGCAGCTCGGTGTAGAGCCGGCGCGACTCGTACTGCGAGTGCACCAGCAGCATGGCGCTGCCCACCACGGCCGCCAGCAGCAGGAAGGTCAGGCGCAGCATCATGTCGCCGGCACCTCCTGCGTGCGCTCGGCGACGCGCATCACGGCGCTGCGCGCCCGCGGGTTGGCCGCCACCTCGGCGGCGCCCGGCTTGACGCGCGCCACCGCGCGCAGCAGCGTCGGCGCCGGCGGGGCAAAGGGCGCCCGGCGGTCGTAGGCGGCGCGCGCATGCTGGGCGATGAACTGCTTGACGATGCGGTCCTCGAGGGAGTGGAAGCTGATGACCACCAGCCGCCCGCCCGGCGCCAGCACCGACAGGCTCGCCTCTAGCGCCTGGCGCAGCTCCTGCAGCTCGCCATTGATGAAAATCCGAACAGCCTGAAAGGTGCGCGTGGCCGGGTTCTGTCCCGGCTCGCGGGTCTTGACCGCGCCAGCCACGATGTCGGCCAGCTCACCGGTTCGCGTGATTGGGCCGTGCTTCGTGCGCCACGCGACAATCGCCTTTGCAATGGGGCCAGCAAACCGCTCCTCGCCGTATTCACGTATCACCTCCGCTATCTGTGCCTGCCCGGCGTCCTGCAGCCATTCGCTGGCGCTCGGGCCGCGGCTCGGGTCCATGCGCATGTCCAGGGGACCGTCCAGGCGGAAGCTGAAGCCCCGCGCGGCGGCATCGATCTGCGGCGAGCTCACGCCCAGGTCCAGCAGCACCCCGCTGGCGCTGCCCGCCGGCAACCCGCTGAGTGCCGAGAAGGCCTCGTGGCGGATGGAAAAGCGCGCATCCGTGATGGCCGCCGCCTCGGCCACGGCTTCCGGATCGCGGTCGAAGGCCAGCAACCGGCCCTGCGCATCCAGCCGCTCCAGAACCCGCCGCGCGTGGCCGCCACGGCCGAAGGTGCCGTCGATGAAGCAGCCGCGCGCGCCCAGCGGGCCGCCGAGCAATGCCTCGACCGCCTCGTCCAGCAAGACCGTGGTGTGCCCCAGGGGCCCGTTCATCCGCAGCGCCCCGTCAGAAAGAGAAATCCTTGAGGACGTCGGGCATCTGGGCCTGCATGGCCTCTGCCTCCTTGGCCTCGTAGGTGGCCCGGTCCCACAGCTCCAGGTGCGTGCCCATGCCCAGCAGCACCACCTCCTTGGCCAGGCCCGCGGCGGCGCGCAGCTCCGGCGAGACCAGCACGCGGCCCGTGCCGTCCACCTCCACGTCCATGGCGTTGCCCAGGAAGATGCGCTTCCACCACTGGGCCGACAGGGGCAGCTGCGCGATGCGCTCGCGAAAGCGCTCCCACTCCGCGCGCGGGAAGACCATCAGGCAGCCTTCCGGGTGCTTGGTGAGCGTGAGCTCGCCGCCCAGGGCGCCGCGGTGCCGGGTCGGCACGGACAGCCGCCCCTTGGCATCCAGACTCAGCGATGACGCCCCTTGAAACACGGAAATTGGACCCCTCGGTCAGGTTTGGCCGGCCCGGCACGGAAAAGCATGGGTGGGCGGCACTTTCCACCACTTCATTGCACTTTTTTGCACTGTAGCAGGAAAAGAAGGGCCGGCAAGGCCGGCACGGGCCGGACATTGCCAATGAAATCAACGACTTAAAACCGCAAGTGCAGGCTGGATCGACAAAGAAAACCTTTGTCATCCGCCAACTTAGCGGTCGCTGTGCAAGTGTTTTATGAGGCGCGGCGGGGTACGCCGTGATACATCACAGGATGTATCGCGAGAGGTCCTCGTCCTGGCTGAGGCCGTCCAGCCGCTGGTCCACGAAGGCCTCGTCGACCACCACGCGCTGGCCCGACAGGCGCGCCGCATCGAAGCTGACCTCGTCGAGCAGCCGCTCCATGACGGTGGCCAGCCGGCGCGCGCCGATGTTCTCGGTGCGCTCGTTCACCTGGTGGGCGATGTGCGCGAGGCGGCGGATGCCTTCGGGGGTGAACTCCAGTTGCACGCCCTCGGTCGCCAGCAGCGCCTGGTACTGGCGCACCAGCGAGGCGTCGGTCTGCATCAGGATCGCCTGGAAGTCCTCCACCGACAGCGAGCCGAGCTCGACGCGGATGGGAAAGCGCCCCTGCAGCTCGGGGATCAGGTCGCTCGGCTTGGCCAGGTGAAAGGCCCCCGAGGCGATGAACAGGATGTGGTCGGTCTTGACGATCCCGTACTTGGTCGACACGGACGTGCCCTCCACCAGCGGCAGCAGGTCGCGCTGCACGCCCTGGCGCGAGACCTCGGCGCCGCCGCTCTCGTGGCGCGACGCGACCTTGTCGATCTCGTCGATGAAGACGATGCCGTTCTGCTCGGCGTTCTGTAGCGCCCGGGCGCGCACCTCCTCCTCGTTCACCAGCTTGGCCGCCTCCTCGTCGGTGAGCAGGCGCAGCGCCTCGGCGATCCGCAGCTTGCGCGTGCGGCGGCGCTCCTGGCCCATCTGGCTGAACATGCTGCGCAGCTGCTCGGCCATCTCCTCCATGCCCTGCGGGCCGAGGATCTCCATCTGCGGCCGCGCCTCCAGCACCTCGATGTCGATCTCGCGGTCGTCCAACCCGCCCTCGCGCAGCTTCTTGCGAAACACCTGGCGGGCCGTGCCCTCGCCGGCCGCCTCGCCCGAGCGCGGCGGCGGCACCAGCGCGTCCAGGATGCGCTCCTCGGCGGCGTCCTCGGCGCGCAGGCGCACTTTCTTCATCTCGGCCTCGCGCGTCTGCTTGACCGCGACCTCCACCAGGTCACGCACGATCGAGTCCACGTCCTTGCCGACATAGCCGACCTCGGTGAACTTGGTCGCCTCGACCTTGATGAAGGGCGCGTCCGCCAGCCGCGCCAGGCGGCGCGCGATCTCGGTCTTGCCGACGCCGGTCGGGCCGATCATCAGGATGTTCTTGGGCGTGATCTCGTGGCGCAGGGCGGGCTCGACCTGCTGGCGGCGCCAGCGGTTGCGCAGGGCGATGGCGACGGCGCGCTTGGCGGGGGTCTGGCCGACGATGTGGCGGTCGAGCTCGGAGACGATTTCCTGGGGGGTCATGGAGGACATGCTGCAGCCTGCCGCGGAAAGCGGGGATTCAAGAGGACGGGGAGGGCGAGCCGCTCGAGGCCGTGGGCACCCGGGCGCAGCCGGGTGGCGCGGCGCTCACAGCGTTTCGATGGTGTGGTGCATGTTGGTGTAGATGCACAGCTCGCCAGCGATGGCGAGCGCGCGGGCCACCACCTCGGGGGCGGGCAGCTCGGTGTGCTCGAGCAGCGCCTTGGCGGCCGAATGGGCGTAGGCGCCGCCCG
>NZ_ALEE01000572.1 GCF_000282995.1 Melaminivora alkalimesophila | reverse complement strand
TAGGCGCCGCCGGAGCCGATGGCGATGATGCCGCCCTCGGGCTCGAGCACGTCGCCGTTGCCGGTGATGATCAGCGAGGCCGTGGTGTCGCAGACGGCGAGCATCGCCTCCAGGCGGCGCAGCACGCGGTCGGTGCGCCAGTCCTTGGTCAGCTCGATGGCGGCACGCGCCAGATGGCCCTGGTGCTGCTCGAGCTTGGCCTCGAAACGCTCGAACAGCGTGAAGGCGTCGGCCGTGGCGCCCGCAAAGCCCGCCAGGACCTTGCCGTGGTGGAGCCTGCGGATCTTGCGCGCCGTGCCCTTGACGACGATGTTGCCGAGCGTGACCTGGCCGTCGCCGCCGAGCGCGACCTGGGTGCTGCCGTCCGGCAGCTGGCGCCGCACGCCGAGAATGGTGGTGCCGTGAAATTGTTCCATGGGGCCAGCATATGGGGGCGCGCCGCGCGCCTGCAAGCCCCGGCGGCGCGCGCCCTCAATCCTGGCGCGGGACCACCAGCGCGTGCTCGTTGATGCCGATCACGTTGAAGAACACCGCCATCAGCCGGTGCAGGCGCACGAAGCGCAGCTCGCGGCCCTTGGCCTGCTGCGCGGCCGCCCAGTTCAGCACGCCGCCGCCCGCGGCAAAGTCGGTGCGGATCAGCTGCTCGCAGGCAATCACCAGGGGCAACCCGGGCCGCGGCGCCATGCCTTCGAGCTGCGCCAGCGCCTCGGAGGCGTCGCCCTCGATGTGGCCCACCAGCGCCGGCAGGGGCTCTTCCTCCACACCCCCGATCTGCGAGATCGCAAAGCCCGACTGGATCGAGCCGAAGTCGCTCTCCGGGGCGGGGGGCGGCGCAGGCTCGCCGCTGTCGCTGCTGAAGCTGCAGCGCGGCGGCTCCCACGACGGGGGCGACACTTCGTAGGTGACGCAGTAGTCCAGCGCCACCAGCTCGAACTCGTCCACCGCCCCCATCAGGCGCAGCGCCGCCATGCGCAGGCGCCACCACTGCGGATCGCGCGAGCGCTCGCCCGAGGGGGTCTGCGCCTGGAGCAGGCCCATGAGGGCCGGCATGCCGGCAAAGCGCAGCTCCACCTCTTGGCCGGCCCATTGCTCGAAGCACGCCGCCAAGCCCGGCACCGCCGCGCTGTCGATCGACGCGAGGCGGCCCCAGGTGAGGGTCCAGGGCTGCGCGGCGCGCGCCAGCGCCGCCTGCAGCGCGGCCAGCGACTGGGTCGTCAGCGCTGGCGGCGCGTTCCAGGTGAATTCGCGCTGCGGCGCCGCCGGCGCGGCGGCAGCGCCCGCATCGAAGGCCTGCAGCCCCAGCTGTTGGGGCAGCGAGAACCACAGGGGAGCGGAGCGCCCGAAGCGCGCCGCATAGTCGATCGCCAGCGCATCGAAGGGCTCCTGCCGGCCAATCGCTCGGTAGAGGTCGAACAGCGTGTGCCACAGCTCTTCCGAGGCGCCCGCCTGCTGCTGCCCGAGCAGCTCCTTGAGGGCCGCCTCGGCGCCGTCGTAGTCGGCGTTCACGAAACGGATCGCGGCCTCTTCCAGCTCCGGGTCGTGGACGAAAGGCAGGGGCGCCTCCTGGGCCGCAGCCGCTGCCGTGGGCGGCGCCCCCGCTGCGGTGGGCGCCAGCGCCGCCGGGGCCGGCTGCAGCACGGGCGCGGGAGGAACCACCGGCGGCACCGGCGCCGCCAGGTCGATGGGCGCTGTTGGGGCGAAGGCGCGCGCGTGCTCGCTGGCGGCAAAGGGGGAATCGGCCAGGGCAGCCGCCATGGCACTGGCGACCGGCGAGGGCTGGGGGGCTGCCGGCGGAGGGGGCTCGGGCGCGGGCGCCGGGGGGGCCTCGGCGCGGCGGGCAGGCGCCGGGGCGCCCGAGCCCTTGCCCTTCCACCACTGCTGCGCCATCTGCTGCTCGATCTCGTCGATCTTGCGCAGGGTGTCGGCGCGCTCGTCGGCCGAGGCGGCGCTGGTGTTGAAGAAGGAGGTGCGCACGCCCGGGTCTTCGGTCGCCGGGCCGCGCACGCCCTCGCGGCTGCGCAGCTTGCGCAGGTGGTCGAACTCGCGGCGGCGCACGAAATCGTTGCGCCGCTTGCGCTCGATCATTTCCTTGAGCATCTGCCGGCTGTACTGGCTCTCGCGCTCTTCTTCCATGGCGTCGAGGTCGGACCAGTTGACGGTGGGGTTGCGCACGAAGCGCGCCACCTTGTGCAGCAGGCCGCGCGAGGACGAGGTCGATTCTTCCTTGCTCATGCCATGGATTGTGCCGCCGTCCGGTGGGAAGCCAACCCCGGAAAAAGCCGGGCTTTGGTCAACAATCGCGCCCCTCGGGCGCGGCCGCCCTCAGTCACCGAACATTTTTTGCTTGAGCTCGCGGCGCTGCTGGGCCTCCAGCGACAGGGTGGCCGTGGGGCGCGCCAGCAGCCGGCCGACGCCGATCGCCTCGCCCGTCTCGTCGCAGTAGCCGTAGTCGCCGGCGTCGATGCGGGCGATCGACTGCTCGATCTTCTTGAGCAGCTTGCGCTCGCGATCGCGGGTGCGCAGCTCCAGGGCGTGCTCCTCCTCGATGGTCGCGCGGTCGGCCGGGTCCGGCACCACCACCGTGTCCTCGCGCAGATTCTCGGTGGTCTCGTCGGCGTTGGCATGGATTTCCTGCTTGAGCAGGACCAGCTTGTGGCGGAAGAAGGCGAGCTGCTTCTCGTTCATGTACTCGCTGTCGGGCATGGCGAGCACTTCGGCGTCGGTCAGTTCCTCCGGCGCCTTGGTTTTCCAGTTGTTGGCCAGCTTGGGATCTTTCTTGGCGGCCGCCACATTCTTTTGCAGGGTCGTAGTCATGGTCTCGAATGATGAAGCTGGCGTGGCAGTGACGCGCACCGCCGCAAGCCGTAGGTGGATGGATCGAGTATCCGCTGCCGGAGCCTCGCACGCCTGGCATCGGCCAAGCATGCACGCAATCCCGGAAATGCGCTGTAGTGCTTGCAGCGATGGATGCTGTCGGACAACCGGCATGCCTCCATGCGCCGCAGCCGCACCCCGCGCACGCGGCGCGAGCGGCCCGCCCTCTTGTGCAGCGGTTGCCCGGGGCGTGTTGGCCGGGCCGCGATTGTATAGAGCCAAGCGCGGACGGCCCATGCCAAGCCGCACCGCAGCCGGTGGCATGGCGCGCCGGGTGGTCTTCAGCTCAGGCCAGGCACTGGCCCAGGCCCTGCTCGAGGATGTCGCGCGGCAGGTCGATGCCGATGAACACCATGCGGCTCACGCGCGGTTCGTGGGGCTGCCACTCGGGCCCCAGGTCGCTGCCCATGAGCTGGTGCACGCCCTGGAAGATCACCTTGCGGTTGGTGCCCTGCATATCCAGCACGCCCTTGTAGCGCAGCATGCGCGGGCCGTAGACGTTGACGATGGCCCCCAAGAAATCCTCCAGCCGCGCCGGATCGAAGGGGCGCTCGGCGCGGTAGACGAAGCTCTTCACGTCGTCGTCGTGGTGATGGTGGTGCGGGTGGTCGCAGTGCTCGCCATGCTCGTGGCCGTGATGGTCATGGCCGCAGTGCGCGTCGTGCACGTGGTCGTGCCCATGGCCATCGCCCTCCTTGAGGAAGTCCGGGTCGATGTCCAACCGCGCGTTCAGGTTGAAGCCGCGCAGGTCCAGCACCTCCGACAGCGGCACCTCGCCGAAGTGCACGGCACGGATCGGCGCGCGCGGGTTCATGTGCTTGAGGCGATGGATCAGCGCGTTCTTCTCGTCCTCGCCGACCAGGTCGGTCTTGGACAGGAAGATCTGGTCGGCAAAGCCCACCTGGCGGCGCGCCTCCTGGCGCTCGTCGAGCTGGGCGTTCGCGTGCTTGGCATCGACCACCGTGATGATCGAGTCGACCAGGTAGCTCTCGGCGATCTCGTCGTCCATGAAGAAGGTCTGCACCACCGGGCCGGGGTCGGCCAGGCCCGTGGTCTCGATCACCACGCGCTCGAAGTCGAGCAGCTTCTTGCGCCGCTTGGCCGCCAGCAGCTGCAGCGTCTCGCGCAGGTCCTCGCGGATGGTGCAGCAGATGCAGCCGTTGCTCATCTGCACGATCTGCTCCTCGGAGTCGGTGACGAGGATGTCGTTGTCGATGTTCTCCTCGCCGAACTCGTTCTCGATGACGGCTATTCTTTGGCCGTGGGCCTCGGTCAGCACGCGCTTGAGCAGGGTGGTCTTGCCGGCGCCGAGAAAGCCGGTGAGGATGGTGACGGGGATCAGGGACATGGTGCTCGGGTCGGTGCCGTGCGGGGCGTTCGGGAGAAAGGGGAAGGAAAAAGGCCGGCTGCCCCGGGAGGCGCCGGCGTGCGTGCGACAAGCAGCGGCCGACCGCTCACTTGCGCCAGTAGTTGTTGGCGGCGGCCACGGTCTGGAAGTTGATCGCCACGACCTGCGAGGCGGCGGTCAGCGCCTCGTGGCTGTTGGCGTATTCGGGGCGCAGCTTGTGCAGCACCTCGGCGTCGGGCTGGGTGTACTTCACGCCGCGACGGCTCAGCGTGATGGCCAGCTCGAAGCCCTGCTGGGGGGTCTCGGTGATGAGCGAGGTCAGCCAGGTATCGGCCATGGGATCTCCTTTCGTGGGGTGAAAAAATGCACGGGAAATGCTACTTTCCCACGGTCGGGCTGCCCGGACAAGGGGCAGGGCCTTGGTCGCGCCCGCCCGGATCGACCGAATCCTGGCGGTGCGCCCGGGGATGGGCCTGGTCGTACACCTGCGCCAGGTGCTGGAAATCCAGCCGCGTGTAGCCCTGGGTGGTGGTGATGCTGGCATGGCCCAGCAGCTCCTGCACGGCGCGCAGGTCGCCGCTGGACTGCAGCAGGTGGCTGGCGAATGAATGGCGCAGCATGTGCGGGTGGACCGGCGTCGCCAGCCCGGCCGCCTGGCTGCGGCGGCGCAGTTGCAGCCACACGATCTGGGGCGTGATGCGTGCGCCGCGCGCGCCGACGAACAGCGCCTGCGGATCCAGCCTGGAGCCGCCTGGCGCCCCGAAAGGCCGGGCCCGCTGGTCCAGCCAGCGCGCCAGCGCGTCGGCCGCGACCTGCCCCATGGGCACGATCCGGCGCCGGCCGCCCTTGCCGAAGACCTGCGCCTCGCGGGCCTGCAGGTCCACCCAGCCGCGGCCCGCGCGGTGGCTGTCGCCGCTGGCGGCCAGATCGAGCCCCACCAGCTCGCCCACGCGCAGCCCGCAGCCGTACAGCAGCTCGACCATGGCCGCATCGCGCGCCTCGGTCCATGCGTCCTCGGCCGGACCGGCGTGCTCGGCCAGCCGCACCGCCTCGTCCACCCCCAGGGCCTTGGGCAGCGGACGCGCCGCCCTGGGCGCGCGCACGCCCTGCGCCGGATTGTGGTCGATCAGCCCCTGGCGCGCCGCCCAGGCGTAGAAGCCGCGCCAGCCCGAAAGGATCAGCGCAATGCCGCGCGCGCTGCGCCCGCCGGCGTGCATCTGCGCGGTGAAGCGGCGCAGATGAACCGGGCCGAGCTGCAGCAGCGGCAGCCC
>NZ_ALEE01000571.1 GCF_000282995.1 Melaminivora alkalimesophila | reverse complement strand
CAGCGGCAGCCCCGCCTCGGCGGCGTGCCTGCTCAGCCGCAGCAGGTCCTGCGTGTACAGGGCCAGCGTCCGCTCGGCCAGGCGCTTGTGCACGCGCGCGTGCTCGAGGTAGGCCTGCGCCTCGGGCGGCAGCTGGGCGCCGGCGGCGCGCGCGTCGCTCACTGCAACCGCGACAGCGCGCAGCTCGCCAGTTCGGCGATGCGCTCCAGGAATTCCGTGCCCATGGTCGCCTCGAAGCGCTGCGGGTCGTGTGAGGCCAGCACCAGCAGGCCAAAGGCCGGCACGTCGGCGCGGTCCAAGGCCCCGGTGCGCAGCGGCAGCAGTGCCATGGAGCGCATCTGCTCGCGCTCGGCCAGCCAGGCAGCCGCCTCGAAGCCCAGGTTCGGGCCGCAGAAGGGCATGGTCAGGGACGAGGCGAAGGCACGTACGTCCGCGCTCGCCCCCTGGGCGCAAGGGGCCTCGGCATGCTCGGGCGCCACGTCCCAGACGCGCAGCGCCACCTGCGGCACATCGAAGCGGTTGCGGATGCCCTGCGCCACGGCCTCGGGCAACTCCTGCGGCGCGCGCACCGCCGCCAGCTCGCACGACCACTGGTGAAGCCGAGCTGCGATGCCGCCGTTCTCTGCGCCGTGGCGCACCATGTCCACGATGCGCTGCTCCAGCCCCTTGATCTTCTCGCGCAGCATCTCCGCCTGGCGCTCCTGCAGGCTGACGGCGCGCTGGCCGTGCGGGCTGGCGATGGTCACGCTGGCCAGCAGCTCGGCATGGCGCTCGAAGAAACCGGGAGTGTTGGCGAGGTACTGGGCGATGTCGTCCTCGGTGATGGGCGACAGCGGCAGCGGGGAAGCGGAGGAAGAACTCATGGGAAGGCCTGGCAGAGATTCGGGACGGGCGACGGCGAGCGATCCGCCCATGGGGCGATTATCGGCCTGCCTCGCCTGGGGCCGAGGAGCTGGTGGGCGCCACCTGGTGCAGCGCCTGTCGCAATGGAGTCCAAAGCCACCGCAGCCGTGCCGATAATGGCCGGATGCCGCGCGACAGCCAACTCCTCCACCCCCGCCGCACCCCTGCCACCCCGCTGAACGCAGCCACCGTGCTGCTGCTGCGCGACGCGCCCCATGGCGCGAGCACCCTCGAGGTGCTGATGACGCGCCGCTCGGCCAAGGCCAGCTTCGTGCCCGGCGCCTATGTCTTTCCGGGCGGCGGCATCGAGGCGCAGGACGCCGCGCCCGAGGCCCATGCCCTGGCCGACCGGCGCCCGGCCCAGACCGGCGAGCGCCTGACGGAGGCGCTGGCCGCCCTGCGCGAGAGCTTCGAGGAGCTGGGCATTCTGCTGGCGCGCCACGCCGACGGCCGCTGGGCCGACGCCGCGGACATCGCCGCGCTCGACCGCCACGCACCCTTTGCCGCGCAGGTGGCGGCGCGCGGCCTG
>NZ_ALEE01000570.1 GCF_000282995.1 Melaminivora alkalimesophila | reverse complement strand
GCGCGGCCTGCGCCTGGCGGCCGACGCCATGTACCCGCTCGCCCACTGGACGGCCGACCGCAACCTGCCCAAGCGTTTCGCCGTGCCCTTCCTGGTGGCGCGCATGCCGCCCGGCCAGGAGCCGGTGGCCGACGAGGCCGAGCAGTTCGAGCCGGTGTGGGTGCGCCCGGCGGATGCGCTGGCGCGCCACGAGGCCGGGCAGTTCTTCATGATCTTCCCGACCATCCGCACCCTGCAGCGGCTGGCGCAGTACGACAGCGTGCAGGCGGTGCTGGACGCCGTCGCGCAGGAGCAGCCACTGTGGAGCACCTGTCCGCGCTCGGGCTTCCTCGCCGGCAAGCTGCAGCACTACATGGAGCACGAGCCGCCCTACGGCGAGCTGGCGCTGGTCTGTCCCGATGGGCACGGCCAGCACCCGCTGGACTGGCAGTGCGAGCGGCCGGTGCCGCTGCTCAAGAACGTGCAGCGCCTGACGGCTGCCAACCCCGGTGTCATGACCGGCCCGGGCACCAACAGCTACGTGGTCGGCGAGGCCGCCACCGGCCACATCGTCATCGACCCTGGCCCGGCCGACACGGAACACATCGAGCGCCTGTGGCGCGCCGCCGGCGGCGACATCCGCGCCATCGTCTGCACCCACTCCCATCCCGACCATTTCCCCGGCGCCGCGCCGCTGCAGGCCATGGCGGTCGCCCACGGTCGCCCCGCGCCGCCGATCCTGGGCCTGCCCTCGGCGCCCACGGCGCGCGCCGCCAGCCACTTCGTGCCCGACCGGGCACTGGACGATGGCGAGCTGCTGGTCCTGTCCGGGCGCGGACTGGAGGGCCAGCTCACCCACACGCTGCAGGTGGTGCACACCCCCGGGCACGCCGCCAACCACCTGTGCCTGCTGCTGCGCGAGGATGGGCTGCTGTTCTCGGGCGACCACATCCTGAACGGCAGCACCACCATCATCGACCCGCCGGACGGCAACATGGCGGACTACCTGGACTCGCTGGCGCGCCTGGACGCGCTGTGCGCCGAGCACGGCGTGGAGTTCATCGCGCCGGCGCACGGCTACGTGCTGTGCGATGCGCGCGCGGTCATCGCCCAGCTGCAGGCGCACCGCCTGGCGCGCGAGGCGCGTGTGCTGGCCGCCATGCAGGCCGAGCCGCAGGGCACGCTGGCCGACTGGACGCGCCGCGCCTACGACGATGTGCCACCGCGCATGTGGCCGCTGGCGCAGCGTTCGCTGCTGGCGCACGTGGAACGCATCCGCATGCTCGAGCCCGGCAATGACTGAAGCGCCGGAGGGCGTGCGCCTGGCCAAGCGGCTGGCGGCCGAGCTCGGCTGCTCGCGCCGCACGGCCGAGCTGTACATCGAGGGCGGCTGGGTCCGCGTGGACGGTGCCGTGGTCGAGGAGCCGGGGGCGCGCGTGACGGCGGCCCAGAAGGTAGCGCTCGCGCCAGGGGCGCGCGCCGAGGAGGTGCCGCCGGTCACGCTGGTGCTGCACAAGCCGGCAGGCCATCACGTCGCCTCGGGCGACGCGCAGCAAGGCGTTCCCGACGCGCTCGCCCTGCTGCACGCAGCCAACCGCCACGTGGGCGAAGGCCCGCCGGTGCGCGTGCTGCAGCGGCATTTCCGCCAGCTCGCCTGCCACACGCCCCTGCCCGCCGAGGCCAGCGGCATGGTGGTCTATACCCAGGACACCCGCGTGGCGCGCAAGCTCGCCGAAGCCAGCGAGACGCTGGAGCAGGAATGCATCGTGCAGGTGGCGGGCCAGATCGCCGACGGCGGCCTGCAGCGCCTGTGCCACGGGCTGGTGCTCGACGGCCGCGCGCTGCCGCCGATCAAGGTGAGCTGGCAGAGCGAGCAGCGCCTGCGCTTTGCGCTCAAGGGCATCCGCCCGGACCAGGTACCCGCCATGTGCGCGGCCGTGGGCCTGTCGGTGCTGGCGCTGCGGCGCATCCGCATCGGCCGCGTCGCCCTGGCTCCGCTGGCCGAGGGGCAGTGGCGCTATCTGCAGCCTTGGGAGCGGTTTTAGAGGGTCGGTAGGTTTCTCTGTAAACGCGAGCAAAACTGAAATTGCTCACGCAAAAGCTCTTCAAACAAACCCGGCGAATAAGTGCTCAAGCCGCCGCCTGCTGCGCCAGATACGTCGTCCAGTGCCCGCCGGGCTCCTGTTGGACCTTGAGCAGGTCGTAGGTCTTGAGCATGTCGAGCAGGCCGGAATGGCCGTATGCCTTCGGCGAGAAGGAAGGATCCGCACGCTTGAGGTAGGAGCCGAGTCCGCCAACACTCACCTTCCCTTCCGGCGTGTTGGCAGCCAGCAGGGCAACCGCCTCCA
Organism: Melaminivora alkalimesophila; assembly: GCF_000282995.1. Classification (GTDB taxonomy): domain Bacteria; phylum Pseudomonadota; class Gammaproteobacteria; order Burkholderiales; family Burkholderiaceae_C; genus Melaminivora; species Melaminivora alkalimesophila. Next base: position 6,205 of record NZ_ALEE01000570.1, on the reverse strand, counting down.
CCACGAAACGCGGCCTCAGCTTCGGCACCGGCCTGGGTTGCTCCGCCCTGCCCGGCGCCTTCGCCGTCGCCTCACCGGCAGCCATCTCCTGGCCAGTATCCTCGGTCCCGGATCGGGTCCATTCGAAGAACTGGTCGCTCGCATTGCGCAGCGCACCCGGCGTCTTGCCCTCGCCGACGACGTACACCGTGGCGCCCCGCTCGCGCAACTTGCGGCACAGGTGCGCGAAGTCCGAGTCGCTCGTGACGATGCAGAAAATGCTGGCCCGCTCGTCGAACAGCGCCTCCATGGCATCCAGCGCCAGTGCGATATCCGAGGTGTTCTTTCCAGCCGCGAACTGAAATTGCAAGCATGGCGTGAAGGCCAGTTGCACCAGCGCATCTTGCCATTTGTGCGCCAGCGTGCCGTGATTGCCGTAGCCGCGGCGAAGCACGACGCGGCCGAATTGCGCCACCACCTTCAATCCATATTCCAGAACCTCCGGGGTCGTGTTGTCGCAGTCGACCAGGACGGCGATGCGGGCTTCCGTATCCATTGGTGGCACTCCGTGAGAATAGGCCATCTTAGGGTACGGCCGAGGGCCGATGCGTTTCGCGGGGCCGACATAGACAGCCGCTCGGACTGGTGCAGACAGCCGTCATTGCAGTCCCCACCGATCAAGCAATTCAGCCAACTGCTGGCGCTGCGGCCCATCCACTGCCATGAGCGGCAAGGGCAGGCAGGGCCGCCGCACCAAGCCCCGCAACTCCGCCGCCGCTGCCACGACACGCAGGCTGCCTCCGCACCGGGCAAAGAGCTCCCACAACGGCTGCAGCCGCTCGGACAGCCTCTGCGCCTCCTGGGCGAGACCTGCCTGAGCCGCACGCGTGATCTCCAGCGCAAGGCCGGGAAACAATCCACCGATGACCGAATACCACACATCGCAGCCGGCATTCAATCCGGTCGCGGCTGAGGCATCTCCGCTCACTCCGAGCGTGACATGCGAAGGAATGAGGGCGCGCAGGCGGTCGATCCGGGCCCTCGCGGCGCCCGGCTCCGCCGGCACCGGGGGAAGCTTGATCGAGCGCACGTTGGGCAGCCGGGCAATGCGGGCGTGCAGTTCGTCGCTGAATTCGAAACGTGTGGTGGCGGGGTTGTCGTACACGCACAGGGGCACGGACAGTTCATTGGCAACGGTTGCATACAGGCCGAAGACCTCGTCGTCGCCGAGCTTCTGATAGGACATGGGCGCCAGCAGCACACCACTGGCTCCCAGGGCCTGGGCGTCTTCGGCAAGCGCCAGCACATCCCGGGTGCGCAGGGCACCGATACCGACGATGACCGGTATCCCGCTGGCGTTTTTCACTGCCAGCCCTGCCACCCGCTTGCGCTCGCTTCGCGTGAGGTAGGCGTAGCTTCCCGTCGAACCCAACGCCCCGATGGAATCGACGCGGGCAGCGGCCAGCCGCCGCACCAGCCGGGCGAATGCCGCCTCGTCAATGCCGTCATCGCTGAAGGGCGTAAGGGGGAAAGCACTGAGCCCTCGGAACATGGCGGGTCTCCCCAAATGGCTGGATAGAAGCGCGCAGCGCAGGAAACAACGACTGGTGGTGGACGCGCTTACCGATGAGTCTCGTCGACCAGTGGGCGCCAAAACTGTTGAGATGTTCTCAGGCATCTCCTGTGCCAAGGGCAACCTGGTCGAGGCCCGCGCGCCCCATTCGGCAGCGGGTCCACGCCCTGAGCGACCGGAGCCCCACGGGCGCAGCACTCCCAAAAACATGGCTGTGCCCGCCACAACAGGACCTTGCCGCGATGGCGGCGCCCGCGCCTGCGCCTGAAAACAAAAGTGAAGCCCGCCTGTACGCCGGATTCTGTGCACCCGAACGCCCTTACGGACATCCGGGCGTGACCGCCATTACTCTGGGCCGGGGGTCGCCCGCCCGGCTCGATGCCACCTACCCGCCAGCTCCGCGGAGCCACGTCAACGCTGGCCTACTTGGTGTTGCTGCGCGTAGAGATTGCCCGTTTCACCCCGAGCGGGCTTGATGCCCACTCGGACTCGTCTCTGTTGCTCTGATCCTCACCTCACGGTGGACAGCCGTTAGCTGCTACGCCGCCCTGTGCAGTCCGGACGTTCCTCCAGTGCCTGGTTTCCCAGCTTGCACCAGCGGCGGTCCGGCGGGCTTCACGAACGCAATTATCGCCCAGCGGTGCTTATGGCGCGCGCGCATATCGTTATCACACACGCCCCGACGATGTCCGCCACAATGGCCGCCAAGCATTTCCCAACCCTTCTTCGGAGCCACGCATGCGTATCGACAACATCCTGCAAGCCATCGGCAACACCCCCCATGTGCGCATCAACCGGCTGTTCGGCCCGCAGGCGAACGTCTGGGTCAAGTCCGAGCGTGCCAACCCGGGCGGCTCCATCAAGGACCGCATCGCCCTGGCCATGGTCGAAGCGGCCGAGGCGAGCGGGCAGCTCCAGCCCGGCGGCACCATCGTCGAGCCGACCAGCGGCAACACCGGCATCGGTCTGGCACTGGTGGCGGCCGTCAAGGGCTACAGGCTGATCCTGGTCATGCCCGACAGCATGTCGGTGGAGCGCCGCCGCCTGATGCTGGCCTACGGAGCGAGCTTCGACCTGACGCCCAAGGAGCAGGGCATGAAGGGCGCCATCGCGCGTGCGCAGGAGATCGTGGCGAGCACGCCCGGCGCCTGGATGCCGCAGCAGTTCGAGAACCCGGCCAACGTGGAGGTGCACGCGCGCACCACGGCCCAGGAAATCCTGGCGGATTTCCCCGAAGGGCTGGACGCGGTCATCACCGGAGTCGGCACCGGCGGGCACATCACCGGCGTGGCGCAGGTGCTCAAAAGCCGCTTTCCCGGCCTGAAGGTCTTCGCCGTCGAGCCCACGGGCTCGCCCGTGATCTCCGGCGGCCAGCCGGGGCCGCACCCGATCCAGGGCCTGGGCGCGGGCTTCATCCCGAAGAACCTGCATGTCGATCTGCTGGACGGCGTGATCCAGGTGGACGCCGAGCCCGCGCGCGAATACGCCCGCCGCGCGGCGCGCGAAGAAGGGCTGCTGGTGGGCATCTCCTCGGGGGCGGCGCTGGCCGCCATCGCACAGAAGCTGCCCGAGCTGCCCGTGGGGGCGCGCGTGCTCGGCTTCAACTACGACACCGGCGAGCGCTACCTGTCGGTCGAGGGTTTCCTGCCCGGCTGAGGCCCGGCCGCCGCCTCCCGCGACCAGGGCGACCAGGGCTTCGCAGGGAGCCCTTTTCGTTTCCCGCCCTCCCCTGCCCGACCCGGGCAGGCGGACGCGCTTTGCCGCCCGGCGCAGGCAGCGCCATGGTCCCGCGTCCTACAGCGGCGGCGTCCACGCACCGGAAGAATCGGTGCACCCGCCCCGCCGCCGGCCCGCGCCGTGCACCCCACCACCCTCGGGGCGGCGCATCGACATGGACCTTTCCTCCTCGCCCACGCCCCGCCTGGCCTTCACCGTGCTCACGGTGAACGTCCACAAGGGTTTCACCTCCTTCAACCGCCGCTTCATGCTGCCGGAGCTGCGCGACGCGGTGCGGCAGGTGGGCGCGGACGTGGTGTTCCTGCAGGAAGTGCTCGGCACGCACCGGCACCACGCGCGCCGGGTGGCCAACTTCCCCGCGCAGCCCCACTACGAATTCCTGGCGGACTCGATCTGGAGCCAGTACGCCTACGGCCGCAACGCCGTCTACGACAGTGGACACCACGGCAACGCCCTGCTGTCGAAATTCCCCATCGTGCATTTCGAGAACCATGACATCTCGGTGGCGGGCCCGGAGCGCCGCGGCATGCTGCACTGCATGCTCCAGCCGCCGGAACTCGAGCGCCCGGTGCATGCGATCTGCGTCCACCTGGGGCTGCAGGAGGCGCACCGGCATCGGCAGCTGCACCGCGTGGCGGCGCTGGTGCGCTCGCTGCCGTCCGACGATCCGGTGGTGCTGGCCGGGGACTTCAATGACTGGCGCGGCCGCGCCCATGGGCTGCTGGCGCGCGAGGCCGGGCTGCGCGAGGTGTTCGTGCATTCCTTCGGACGCGCGGTGCGCACCTTCCCGGCCACCATGCCGCTGCTGGCCCTGGACCGGATTTACGTGCGCGGCGTGGCGGTGCACCTGCCGGTGGTCCTGCCCCGGCGCCCCTGGAACCGGCTGTCGGACCATGCGCCGCTGGCCGCGGAGCTGGTGCTGTGAACGGGCAGCAGGACGCCTTCGCGCCGCCGCGCCCCCAGGCCGGCCACGCCCGGCGCGTGCGTGCCCCGCGTTCCTCGCGCTGGGTGGGCGGCAACGACTTTCGGCTGCTGGAGAACGGCGAGGAGTTTTTCCCGCGCGTTTTCGAAGCGATCCGCGGCGCGCGCCGCGAGGTGCTGCTGGAGACCTTCATCCTGTTCGACGACAAGATCGGCCGCGGCCTGCATGCGGCGCTGCTGGAGGCGGCCGGGCGCGGCGCAGAGGTGCACGTGCTGGTGGATGGCTTCGGCTCGCCCGACCTGCCGCCGCAGTTCATCGCCAGCCTGGTGCAGGCGGGCGTGCATTTTCGCGTCTTCGACCCGGGCGGGCGCAGGCTGTTCGGCCAGCGGTTGAATGTGCTGCGCCGGATGCACCGCAAGATCGTGGTGGTGGATGGCGAGCTGGCCTTCATCGGCGGCATCAACTACTCGGCCGACCACGTGGCGGACTACGGCCCCGAGGCCAAACAGGACTGGGCGGTGGAGGTGCGCGGCCCCATCGTGGCGCAGATCCAGCGCTTCGCCCAGTGCGCGGTGCTGCCGCGCGGCGAGGACCGGCGCGCCCGGCTGCGCGCGCCGCTGCCCCAGCTGCCTGCGGCGGGTGGGGCGGACGCGATCTTCGTCACGCGCGACAACGAAGTCCACACCACAGCCATCGAGCACCACTACCGGATCGCGCTGCGCGCGGCGCGCGAGCGCGTGGTGATCGCCAACGCCTACTTCTTCCCGGGCTGGCGGCTGGTGCGCGCCCTGCGCCGTGCGGCGGCGCGCGGCGTGCGGGTGAGCCTAATCCTGCAAGGCGAGCCCGACATGCCGATCGTCAAAACGGCGGCGCGCCTGCTCTACGACCACCTGCTGCGCGCCGGCGTGCACATCTACGAGTACTGCGACCGGCCGCTGCACGGCAAGGTGGCAGTGGTGGACCGGGAGTGGGCCACGGTTGGATCGAGCAACCTCGACCCCCTGAGCCTGTCGCTGAACCTGGAGGCCAACGTCGTCATCCGCGACGCGGGCTTCAATGCGCTGCTGCACCGCCGGCTGGAGCGGCTCATGGAGGAAAGCTGCACCCGGGTGGAGCCCGAGCCCCAGGGCGCGTTCGAGGGCCTGCGGCTGCTGCGCGGCTATTGCATCTACCACCTGGTGCGCTGGTTCCCCTCGTGGGCGGGCTGGCTGCCGCGCCACCGCCCGGTCATCTCGCTGGTCGGGCCGGAACACGCCGGCGGCAGCCAGGGCTGAAGGGAACGCCCCGGCGCGACCGCCATGCCTGCCACCCTGCCGTCCCGCCCCGCTGCCGGCAAGCACGTCGTGTCGCCGCCGCGGGCAGAGGCTGCCTCGCGGGGCGCGCTGCGCCGCCGGTGCCGCGCCATGCTGGCCAGCCGCGGCGGGCGCTGGCTGGGGGGTGCGCTCATGGCAGGGGTGGCGCTGCTGGTCGTGTGGTTGCTGGTGCACCAGGCGCTGGAGGTGGACTGGCCAGCCGTCTGGCGCGCCCTTCGGGAACTGCCGCCGCGCGCGCTGGCGCTGGCCGCGCTGCTGGCCTGGGGCAGCCACTTGGTCTATGGATGCTTCGACCTGTTCGGGCGCCACGCTGTGCAGCACACGCTGAGCGTGCCACGCACCGTGGCGATCACCCTGATCGCCTACCCGTTCACGCTGAACCTCGGCTCGCTGATCGGGGGCGTGTCGGTGCGCTACCGGCTGTACTCGCGCCAGGGCCTGTCGGTGGGCCAGATTGCGCAGGTGGTGCTGCTGTCGATCGCCACCAACTGGGTGGGCTACTTCGTGCTGGCCGGGGTGGTGTTCTGGGTCTGGGCGCCACCACTGCCACCGTCCTGGGCGATCGGCACGCAGCAGCTGCGCTGGCTGGGGCTGGTCCTGGCCAGCACGAGCGCGCTTTATCTGGGCCTGTGCGCGCTGCGCGGTGGACGGGCGCTGCGGCTGCGCGGCCACCGGCTGCCG
>NZ_ALEE01000569.1 GCF_000282995.1 Melaminivora alkalimesophila | reverse complement strand
GGCTGCCGCTGCCCGGCTGGCGCGGGGCGCTGCTGCAGCTGCTGCTGTCGTGCGCCAACTGGTCGCTGATGGGCGGGGCCATGTGGGCGCTGGCGCAGGGGCGCGTGCCCTACGCGGCGGCCTTGGCGACCATCCTGCTGGGAGCGGTGGCCGGGCTGCTGTCGCGCATCCCGGCGGGGCTGGGCGTGCTCGAGGCCGTGGGCACCGCCGTGCTGGCGGCCCATCTGCCGGTCAGCGCCGCCCTGGCGGTGGTGCTGGCCTTCCGCGCGTTGTACTACCTGGCGCCCCTCGTGCCGGCCGCACTGGCGCTGCTGGCCACCGAGCTGTGGTGGCGGCGGCGCC
>NZ_ALEE01000568.1 GCF_000282995.1 Melaminivora alkalimesophila | reverse complement strand
GCGGCGGCGCCAGCCCCTGCAGGGCGCCGGGGCCGCGGTCCCTCCGGCGCCCGCGCCGCGCTCAGCCTCGCGGCCTGCCGGATGAGGCAGCGCTGCGGCGCAGGGCGGTGAAATCCGGAGCGCGCTTTTCCAGGAAGGCGCCGATGCCCTCGCGCGCTTCCTCGTCGGCCTGCGACCAGGGCATGTAGAGCGCCTCCAGCGCCATCTGCTGCTCCAGGCTGTGCTCGTGCGCGACGCGGCACAGGTGCTTGATGCGCGCCATCGCCCGCTGCGGCCCGGCCGCCAGCTGGCCGGCCAGCGCCAGCGCCGCCTTCAGCGCCTCGCCCGGCTCGGTGAGGCGGTTCACGGCGCCCAGCGTGTGCAGCCGCTCGCCGCTGATCCGCTCGCCGGTGAGGCACAGTTCGGTCAGCACCTGGCGCGAGACGAATCCGGCCAGCAGCGCGGTGGCACCGCCGTCGGGCGTCAGCCCCACCTTCACGTACGCGACCGAGAACACGGCATCGCGGGCCGCGACCAGCAGGTCGCCCGCCAGCGCCAGGGACAGGCCCGCACCCGCCGCCGCGCCCTCCACCGCCACGACCACCGGCTTGGGACAGTCGCGCAGGGCCCGGACCACGCCGTGCAGTGCCTCGACGCGCTGGCGCCGCGCGGCCTCGGGCAGCGCGTGGCGCGTGGCCAGCTGGCGCAGGTTGCCTCCGGCGCAGAAATGCCCGCCCGCGCCCGTGAGCACGATGGCGCCCACTTCCGGGTCGGCCCCCGCCTGCTGCAGCGCAGCGACCAGCTCCTCGTACAACCGGGGCGAGAGCGCATTGCGGGTCTTCGGGTCGTGCAGCGTCAGCACCCACACCGGGCCTTCGCGCCGCACCAGGAGCGGGCGCGG
>NZ_ALEE01000567.1 GCF_000282995.1 Melaminivora alkalimesophila | reverse complement strand
GGCGGCGCGGTCCTGCGGCAGCTGCCCGTCTTGGCCCGCCATCACAGGATCTCGAACAGACCGGCTGCGCCCATGCCGCCGCCGACGCACATGGTCACCACGCCCCACTGCACACGCTCGCCGCGCTGCCTGCGGCGTCGGCCCTCCAGCAGGAGGTGCCCCGCCAGGCGCGCGCCGGTCATGCCGAAGGGGTGGCCGATCGAGATCGCGCCGCCGTTGACGTTCAGCCGCTCCATGGGGATGCCGAGCTTGCGCTGGCAATACAGCGCCTGCGAGGCGAAGGCCTCGTTCAGTTCCCACAGGTCGATGTCCTGCACTTTGAGGCCTGCGCGCTCGAGCAGGCGCGGCACGGCAAAGACCGGGCCGATGCCCATCTCGTCGGGCTCGCAGCCGGCCACCGCAAAGCCGCGAAACGCGCCCAGCGGCTCAAGGCCCCGGCGCTCGGCCTCCCTGGCCTCCATGACCACGCAGGCACTGGCGCCGTCGGACAGCTGCGAGGCGTTGCCGGCGGTGACGAACCGCCCCGGGCCCTTGACCGGCGCGAGCTGGGCCAGGCCCTCCAGGGTGGTGGAAGGCCGGTTGCAGTTGTCCATGGTGGCCACGGCCTCGCGGTAGGTAACCTCGCCGGTCTCCTTGTTCTTTTCCATCATGCGCGTGGTGCAGGCGACGATCTCGTCATCGAACACGCCCGACGCTTGCGCCGCCGCCGTGCGCTGCTGGCTTTGCAGGGCAAAGGCGTCCTGGTCCTCGCGCGAGATGCCGTAGCGCTCGGCCACCACGTCGGCCGTGTCGATCATCTCCATGAAGAGTTCGGGCTTGTGCTCGAGCAGCCAGGGATCGAGGTGCGCGGTGCCGCTGCGGCCGGCCGGGTTCATCAGCGAGATGCTTTCCACGCCGCCGGCCACCAGCGCCGGCACGCCTTCCAGCACCACGCGGCCGGCAGCGATGGCGATCGCCTGGAGGCCCGAGGCGCAGAAGCGGTTGACCACGCAACCACCCACCGCCACCGGCAGGCCGGCGCGCAGCGCGGTCTGGCGGCCGATGTTGCGCCCGGTGGTGCCCTCGGGATAGCCACAGCCCCAGACCAGGTCCTCGATCAGGTGCGGATCGACGCCCGCGCGCTCCACGGCGGCGCGCACGGCAAAGGCACCCAGCTCCGGCCCGGGCGTGGCGTTGAATTCGCCGCGGTGCGCCTTGGTCAGTGGCGTGCGGGCGGTGGAGACGATGACGGCTTCGCGCATGAACCGAACCCTTCGTGGTGGCAGTGTGGAACGTCGGGGATGCTACACGGCGCTTCAGGCCGGGCGGTTCAGGCTCTCGAAATCGCGCCCTTCGGCGACCAGTCTTTCCAGCAGCGGCGCGGGCCGCCAGAACTGCGGGTCTTCCTTGGCGAACTCGCGAATGTCGGCCAGCACTCTGTCCAGACCCTGCATGTCGGCCCACTTCATCGGCCCCCCGCGCCAGCGCGGAAAGCCGTAGCCGAACAGGAAGGTGGCGTCAATGTCCAGCGGGCGCAGGGCAATGCCTTCCTCCAGCACGCGCGCGCCCTCGTTGACCATGGCCGCCATGTAGCGGCGCAGGATCTCGTCCTGCGTGAAGCGGCGCGGCGTGATGCCCTTCTTCGCACGCTCGGCATCGGCGATGGCCAGCACCTCGGGGTCTTCTTGGCCGATGCGCGCGCCCTGCGGATACCGGTACCAGCCGCGCCCGCTCTTCTGGCCGAACCAGCCGCGCTCGGCGATGCGGTCGGCGATTTCCACGTAGCGCGCCTTGGGGTCGCGCGTTGCCGCCTGGCGCTTGCGCGTGGCCCAGCCGATGTCGCCGCCGGCGAGGTCCGAAACCTGGAACGGGCCCATGGGGTAGCCAAAGGCGCGCACAGCAGCGTCGATTTCGTAGGGGCTCGCGCCGTCCTCCAGCATGTGGTTGGCGGCCTCGCGGTAGACGGCCAGGATGCGGTTGCCGATGAAGCCGTCGCACACGCCGGCGCGCACCGGCACCTTCTTCAGGCGCCGGGCCAGCTCGAAGGCGGTGGCCACCACGTCGGGCGCGGTCCTGGCCGCGACCACGATCTCCAGCAGCCGCATGATGTGGGCGGGGCTGAAGAAATGCAGGCCGATCACGTCCTGCGGGCGCCGGGTTTCGGCGGCAATCGCGTCGATGTCCAGGTAGGAGGTGTTGGTGGCCAGTACGCAGCCCCTTCTGCACACCCGGTCGAGCTCGCGGAACACGGCCTTCTTGATGTCCAGGTCCTCGAACACCGCCTCGATCACCAAGTCGACATCGGCGACAGCGTCGTACGACGTGTCGGGCGTGAAGCGCGCCAGAGTGGCGGCCTTGGCCTCGGCCGTCAGGCGGCCCTTGGCGATCAGGGCGTCGTAGACCTTTTCGACATTGGCCTGGCCGCGGGCGATGGACTCCTGGTCGCGCTCGATCATGGTCACCGCTAGGCCCGCGTCCAGCGCCGCCACCGCGATGCCGGCGCCCATGGTGCCGCCACCGATGACGGCCAGCCTGGCCAGCGGGCGCGGCGAGGCGGCGCGGGCCTCGGGAATCTTGGCGGTCTCGCGCTCGGCGAAGAAGGCGTGGACCAGGGCTTCGCGCTGCGGGCTGTTCAGGCACTCCACGAACAGCTCGCGCTCGCGCCGCAGGCCTTCCTCGAAGGGCAGCTCGAGCGCCGCACGCACGCATTCGATGATTCGCGCCGGCGAGAACAGACCGCGCGCCTTGCTGGCTGTGTCGGCGGCGAGTTGGTCGAGCTGCGCCGGCGCGGTGGCCGCGTCGGGAATCGGCAGGTCGCGGGTGCGCCGCGGCCTGGCGCCGCTGGCCAGCAGTTCCCGCGCACAGGCCAGGCCTGCTGCCGTGGGGTCCTCGCCCTCGACCAGCCGGTCCACCAGGCCCGCCTCCAGCGCCGCCCTGGCCGAGAGTTGCTGGCCCGAGAGCATCAGCTCGGCCGCGGCCTGCGCACCCATCAGGCGCGGTGCACGCTGCGTTCCGCCCGCGCCCGGCAGCAGGCCCAGGTGGACCTCGGGCAGGCCCAGTCTGGCACCGGCCAGGGCCACCCGGTGGTGCGCCGCCATGGCCACCTCCAGCCCCCCGCCCAGCGCCGGCCCCTGGATGGCGGCGATCACCGGCTTGTCCAGCAGCTCCATGCGATGGAGGACCTCGGGCAGCGACGGCGGCTGCGGGGGCTTGCCGAACTCGCGGATGTCGGCGCCGGCGATGAAGGCCCTGCCGACGCCCACCAGCAACACGGCGCGCACGGCGCAATCGCTCTCGGCCCGCTCGACGGCCTTGAGCAGGCCGGCGCGCACCGCCTGCGACAGCGCGTTGACGGGTGGGTGGTCGATGCACACCACCAGCACCTCGTCCTCGAGGCGCAGGTGGACGGGTTGCGTGTCAGGGGCCTGGCTCATGGCCGCTTCCTCCAAGCAGGTGCTGCGTCAGGGATGCCACCCGACCGGCCGGCCCCGCGCCCGGCAGGACGGGCGGCGCGCTCAGGCAGCCACGGTCTTCAGGGTGCGCGCGCCGCGCAACCGCCGTATTGCCACGTAGAGCAACATCAGGATGGTCGCCCCCATGAACACACCGCTCAGGGGACGGGTGAAGAACACGCTCATGTCGCCGCGCGACAGCAGCAGGGCGCGGCGGAAGTTCTCCTCCACCATCGGCCCCAGCACGAAGCCCAGCAGCAGCGGCGCCGGCGGGAAACCCAGCGCCGCGAACAGGTAGCCCACCACCCCCAGCGCCAACACCACACCGACGTCGAACAGGTTGTTGTTGCCGCTGTAGACCCCGACGGCGATCAGGAACATGATCGCCGGGTAGATCAGCCGGTACGGCACCGACAGCAGCTTCACCCACATGCCGATCAGCGGGATGTTCAGGATCATCAGCATCACGTTGCCGATCCAGAAGCTCACCAGCAGGCCCCAGAACATCGCCGGGTGCTCGACCATCATCTGCGGGCCGGGGATGATGTTGTGGATCATCAGCGCGCCGAGCATCAGCGCCATGACGGCGTCGCCCGGGATGCCCAGTGTCAGCGTCGGGATGAAGGCGGTGATGGCCGCCGAGCTGTTGGCCGATTCGGGGCCGGAGACGCCCTGCATGGCCCCATGGCCGAAGCGCTCAGGCGTGCGCGAGACCTTCTTTTCCACCGCGTAGGACATGAAGGACGCCATGGTCCCGCCGGCCCCCGGCAGGATGCCCAGCGCCGAGCCGATCACCGCGCCGCGCCCAATGGCGCCCATCGACTCCCGGATCTCGCCCTTGCCCGGGCGCACCGTGCTGCCGCGGATCTTGTCGCTGGCCACCAGCGTGCCCGAGCCCATGAAGCCGGCGTTGGCCAGCACGTCCTTGATGCCGAAGAAGCCCATGGCCAGCGCCACCAGCGACAGGCCGTCCATCAGTTCCGGCACGTCGAAGGTGAAGCGCGCCACGCCGCTGTTCACGTCCGTGCCGACCACCCCCATGGCCAGCCCGAGGAAGATCGCGGCGATGCCCTTGAGGGGTGAGCCGCTGGTCAGCGACGCCGCCGCCAGCAGGCCCATCAGCATCAGCGCGAAATACTCGGCCGGGCCGAACAGGAAAGCCATGTCCACCAGCATCGGGCTGAAGAACATCATCAGCACGATGCCGAAGCACACTCCCAGGAAGGAGGCGAACATGGCCATGAAGATGGCTTGGCCGCCCCGGCCCTGGTGCGCCAGCGGGTGGCCGTCCACGCAGACGATGGCGTGCGAGGCCGTGCCGGGCAGGTTCAGCAGGATGGAGGTGGTGGCGCCGCCGAAGCTCGCGCCGTAATAAAGCCCGGCCAGCATCACCAGCGCCCCGGTCGGGTCCAGGCCGTAGGTGATCGGCAGCAGCATGGAGATGGCCGCCAGCGGGCCGATGCCCGGCAGCACGCCGATCAGGTTGCCCAGCAGCACGCCGATGAAGGCGTACAGCAGGTTGTGCATGGAAAACGCCGTCGCGGCGCCCAGGGCGAGGTTCTCGAGCATGGGGTGGTGTCCCGGCGGTGGGCCTCAGCCCCAGGTGAACAGGGGAAACTGCAGCTGCATTCCGTAATGGAACACCGCCACCGCAAAGGCCGCGACCCCGACGGCGAGCCAGAAGCAGGCCTTGACGGAGTTGTTGTGGTCGCCCAGCGCCGAGACGAAGACCAGCGCGAAGGTGGCCGGCACCAGCCCGCCCCAGCGCCCCAGCACGATGAACAGCACCATGCCGGCGACGATCGCGCCCCAGGGGCGCAGGTGCGGGCGCACGATGTCGGCCAGGCTGCGGTCCTGGCTGTCCGCCAGGACCTCGTCGGGCGAGTCGGGCGTGACCGCGATCAGCAGGCCCAGGGCGACCATGGCGGCGCCCAGCAGGAGGGGAAAGTAGCCCGGGCCCATGCGGGCCAGGGAGCCGGTTTCATATTCCAGGCTGGCGACGGCCGTGCCCAGGCCGATCAGCGCCAGCAGGCCGCCCGAGAGGTACTTGTGTTTCAACATGGGATCTTTCTGTGCTGCGCCCGCGCGGTAGCGTGCGCAGCGGGAAGATCCATTCTGCGGGGGCGGCGATTTTTGACAATACGCTGAATTACTGACAGCCCCGGGCCCGGACGGCCCGCCGCTCAGGCGGCCTGCAGGGCCGCCACGCGCTCCTCGATCGGCGGGTGCGAGGAAAACAGCTTGCCGATGCCGCCGGTGATGCCCAGGGCCTGCAGGCTCTTGGGCATCTCGCCCGGCTGCATGCCGCCCAGGCGGTACAGCGCATTGATCATGGGCTGCTTGCGGCCCATCAGCTGCGCCGCGCCGGCGTCCGCACGGAATTCGCGCTGGCGCGAGAACCAGGCGACGATGATCGCGGCCAGGAAGCCCAGCAGGATGTCCAGCACGATGGTCGTGACCATGTAGCCGATGCCCGGGCCGGAGCTGCTTTCGTCGTTGCGGCGCAGGAAGCCGTCCACGACGTAGCCGATGGCGCGCGAGAGGAACACCACGAAGGTGTTCATCACGCCCTGGATCAGTGCCATGGTCACCATGTCGCCGTTGGCCACGTGCGCCACTTCGTGGGCGATCACGGCCTCGACCTCCTCGCGCGTCATGCCTTGGAGCAAGCCGGTGGAGACCGCCACCAAGGCCGAGTTCTTGAATGCGCCGGTGGCAAAGGCGTTGGGCGCGCCCTCGTAGATCCCCACCTCGGGCATGGCCACGCCGGCCTGCTCGGAGAAGCGGCGCACGGTGTCGACGATCCAGGCCTCGTCCTGGTTGCGCGGCGCGTTGATCAGCGTCACGCCCATGCTCATCTTGGCGATCGGCTTGCTCATCAGCAGCGAGATGATGGCGCCGCCGAAGCCCATGACGAAGGCGAAGCCGAGCAACGCCCCAAGGTTCAGGCCGTTGGCTGTCAGGTAGCGGTTCACGCCCAGCAGGCTGGAGACGATGCCCAGCACCACCACCACGGCCAGGTTGGTCATCAGGAAAAGCGCAATGCGTTTCATCGGGAAAGAAGCTCCACGTCGGAAGGAATTCGTGCCCTGGCCGTCTGGCCGCGGGCTGTTGCCCATATCGGGGACGCCACCGGCAGTTCAAGCCCGCCCGCCGCGCCCGCGCAAGGCGCGCCATCATAGGGGCCGCGATGCGCGCGGTGGGGCCGCGCGGCCGATGGGCCCAGGCCGCGCACCGGATTGCCCGCCCGCGGACCGCGCTCGGGCCGCTCAGGCCACGACGCGCCAGGCCAAGGCCTCGCCGGCCGCCAGCGGCTTGAGCGCGGCCTCGCCGAAGGGGTAGCTCTCGGGCGGCGTCCAGCTCTCGCGGCGCAGCGTCACCGTGCCTCGGTTGCGCGGCAGGCCATAGAAATCGGCGCCATGGAAGCTGGCAAAGCCCTCCAGCCTGTCGAGCGCGCCGGCCGCCTCGAAGGCCTGGGCGTACAGCTCCAGCGCCGCGTGCGCCGTGTAGCAGCCGGCACAGCCGCTGGCGTGCTCCTTGAGGTGGGCCGGATGCGGTGCGCTGTCGGTGCCCAGGAAGAATTTCGGACTGCCGCCGGTGGCCGCCCGCACCAGCGCCTGGCGGTGCGTCTCGCGCTTGAGCACCGGCAAGCAATACCAGTGCGGTCGGATGCCGCCGGTGAAGATGGCATTGCGGTTGTAGAGCAGGTGGTGCGCCGTGATGGTGGCGGCCGTGTGCTCGCCCGCCTCGGCCACGTACTGCGCCGCCTCGCGCGTCGTGATGTGCTCGAAGACGATCTTCAGGCCGGGAAAATCGCGGCGCAGCGGGATCAGCTGGCGCTCGATGAACACCGCCTCGCGGTCGAACAGGTCGATCTCCGCGTCCGTCACCTCGCCGTGCACCAGCAGCAGCATGCCGGCCTTCTGCATGGCCTCCAGCACGGGGGCGATCTTGCGCAGGTCGGTCACGCCCGCGTCGCTGTTGGTGGTGGCGCCCGCCGGGTAGAGCTTGGCGGCCACGATTCCGGCCGCCCTGGCGCGCGCGATCTCTCCGGGCGGCAGGTTGTCGGTCAGGTAGAGCGTCATCAGGGGCTCGAAGTCCACCCCTTCGGGCACGGCAGCCAGGATGCGCTCCCGGTACGCCAGCGCTTGCTCGGTACGCGTCACCGGCGGGCGCAGGTTCGGCATGATGATGGCGCGCGCGAACTGCGCGGCGGTGTGGGGCACCACGGTGGCCAGCGGCGCGCCGTCGCGCACGTGCAGGTGCCAGTCGTCCGGGCGGGTGAGGGTCAGGGTCTGGGCGGTGGAGGCATTCGTCATGGACGGCGATTTTCCCATTCCCACAAGAAAAATCCCCGGCTGCCGCGAGGCAGCCGGGGCAAACCCCGGGAAGGGGCGAGGGGTAAGGGTTGGCAGGGCCGCGTGCACAGGAGGCAGCGACCACCCGTCAATGCCCTCCAAGCATAGGCAGCTCCCGGCCGGCGCCTGTGCGCCTTGGGCCCTCCCTGGTGTAGGAAGGCGCCGGCAATTTCACCTCCCCGCTCAGCTGCGCGCCAGCACCGGCGCGAGCGCTACCCCGGTGTGCGTGCCCAGGCGCACGACTTCCTCGGGCGTGGCCGCGGCGACGATGCGCCCGCCCCCGACCCCGCCCTCCGGGCCGAGGTCGATGATCCAGTCGGCCTCGGCAACCACGTCCAGATCGTGCTCGATGACCAGCACGCTGTGGCCGCCGTCCACCAGCCGGTGCAGCACCTGGATCAGCCGCGCCACGTCCGCCATGTGCAGTCCCACGGTGGGCTCGTCCAGCACGTACAGCGTGTGCGGCGCCTTCTGGCCGCGCCGGCCGACCTCGTCGCGCACCTTGCTGAGCTCCGTCACCAGCTTGATGCGCTGCGCCTCGCCGCCCGAGAGCGTGGGCGAAGGCTGGCCGAGCGTCAGGTAGCCCAGGCCCACGTCCTTGAGCAGCTGCAACGGGTGCGCGACGGCGGGCATGCTGGCGAAGAACTCCACCGCCTCGTCCACCTCCATCTGCAGCACATCGCCGATGTTCTTGCCGCGCCAGGTCACGGCCAGCGTCTCGGGGTTGAAGCGCGCCCCGCGGCAGACCTCGCAGGGGACCTTCACGTCCGGCAGGAAGCTCATCCCGATGGTGCGCATGCCCTGGCCCTCGCAGGCCGGGCAGCGGCCCTCGCCGGTGTTGAAGGAAAAGCGCCCCGGCCCGTAGCCGCGCGCCTTCGCCTCCAGCGTCTCGGCAAACAGCTTGCGGATCGTGTCCCAGAAGCCAATGTAGGTGGCGGGGCAGGAGCGCGGCGTCTTGCCGATGGGCGTCTGGTCCACTTCCAGCACGCGGTCCACGCCCTCGAAACCCGACAGGCCGGTGCAGCCCACCAGCGGCGGCGCCTTGCCTTCCAGGTCCATGGCCTCGCGTCCGGCGCGGGTGGCGCGCTGGCCGACCCAGGCTGCCACGTTGGTCAACAGCACGTCGCGCGCCAACGTGGACTTGCCCGAGCCCGACACCCCCGTGATGGCGACCAGGCGCTGGAGGGGCACGCGCGCCGTCACGTCCTGCAGGTTGTGCAGGAAGGCGCCGTGCACCGTGAGCCAGGCGGGCGGCGCGGCCCCATCGGCGGCAGGCACGGCCGGCACCTGTGTCTGCGCTGCCCCTGCCGGGGCGCCGCGCTTCTTGCGTGCCTTCTTCGCGGGCGCGGCGGGCGGCGGCTCCGAACCCGCCGCCGTCTCCGGCAACACCGGCCGGCGCGACTTGAGCGGGTGGCGCATGGCGTGCAGCAGGTAGCGCCCGGTCTGCGACTGCGGCGCCGCCTCCAGGTCGGCCACGCTGCCCTCGGCCACCAGCCGGCCACCGCGCGTGCCGGCGCCCGGGCCGATGTCGATCAGGTGCTCCGCCCGGCGGATGGTCTCCTCGTCGTGTTCCACCACCACCAGCGTGTTGCCCTTGTCGCCCAGCTGCTGCAGCGCGTTCAGCAAGATGCCGTTGTCGCGCGCGTGCAGGCCGATGGTCGGCTCGTCCAGCACGTAGCACACGCCCTGCAGGTTGCTGCCCAGCTGCGCCGCCAGGCGGATGCGCTGCGCCTCGCCGCCCGACAGCGTGGGCGCGCCCCGGTCCAGCGTCAGGTAGGACAGCCCCACTTCCTCGAGAAAGTCCAGCCGGCCCTCGATCTCCGGGATCAGGTCGCGCGCAATCTCCGCCTCGCGCCCCGACAGCTCCAGCCCGGCGATCCAGGCGCGCACCTCCGACACCGACAGGCGCGCCACCTCCGTGATGGCGCGCCCGGCAAAGCGCACCGCGCGCGCCACCGGGTTGAGCCGCGTGCCGGCGCAGGCCGGGCAGGCGGCCTCCGCCAGGTCTTCCACCTCGGGCTCGGCAAAGCTCTGCTCGCGCCCGCGGTGGTCGCGCGCCGCGGCTGGCGAGTCGTCCAGCACCGCCCGTTGCGCGCGCGTGAGCTGCACGCCGGTGCCCACGCACTCCGGGCACCAGCCGTGCTTGCTGTTGTAGGAGAACAGGCGCGGGTCCAGCTCGGCATAGCTGGTGGCACAGACCGGGCAGGCGCGCCGCGTGGAGAACACCTGCACCTCGCCGATGCCCGCGGTGGGCAGGCCCTGCTCCAGGGCGTCCTGCAGCCCGTCGATGCCGGTCAGCACGTGCACCACGCCCTTGCCCAGCTCCAGCGCGCGCGACAGGTGGGCGCGCAGCGCCTGCTCGTCGTCCGCCGACACTTCCAGGCTGGCCACCGGCAGCTCGATGGTGTGCTCCCGGAAGCGGTCCAGGCGCGGAAAACCCGTGGTCGGCAGGAACTCGCCGTCCACGCGCAGGTGCGTGTGGCCGCGCGGCCGGGCCCAGTCGGCCAGCTCGGTGTAGAGACCCTTGCGGTTCACGACCAGCGGCGCCAACAGGCCGATGGGTTGGCCGCGGTAGCTCCCGAGCAGCTGGGCGGCGATGCTCTCGGCGGTCTGCGGCTCCACCTTCGCGCCGTCGTGCACGCAATGCTGCACCCCCAGCTTGACGTACAACAGGCGCAGGTAGTGCCAGACCTCCGTCACCGTGCCCACCGTGCTCTTGCGGCCGCCGCGCGACAGGCGCTGCTCGATGGCGACCGTCGGCGGGATGCCATAGACCGCATCCACCTCGGGCCGGCCGGCCGGCTGCACGATCGAGCGCGCATAGGCGTTGAGCGACTCCAGGTAACGGCGCTGGCCCTCGTTGAACAGGATGTCGAAGGCCAGCGTGGACTTGCCCGAGCCCGACACCCCGGTGATGACGTTGAACTTGCCGCGCGGGATGGCGACGCTCAGGTGCTGCAGGTTGTGCTCGCGGGCATTGACGATCTCGATGGCCTCGCCCGCGGCCCGCTCCGCCGCGGCGCGCACCGGGGCCGGCGCCCGCGCCGCTGCTTCGCGCACCGCGTGCCCGCCCTCGCCCAGCACCTCCTCGTACTCGCGCAGCGCCGCCGCCGTGTGCGAGCGCGGATGCAGGCGCAGCTCCTCGGGCGGCCCCTCGGCCACCAGCTCGCCGCCGGCATCCCCGCCGTCCGGGCCCAGGTCGATGACCCAGTCGCTGGCACGCACCACGTCCAGGTTGTGCTCGATCAGCACCAGCGAATGGCCGGCATCGAGCAGCTTGCGCAGCGCCCGCATCAGCTTGGCGATATCGTCGAAGTGCAGGCCGGTGGTCGGCTCGTCGAACAGGAACAGCGTGCCCTTTCTGGCCAGCGGCTGGCGCGACTTGGACGCGCTGCGCGCCGCCTCGGCCAGGAAGCCGGCGAGTTTCAGGCGCTGCGCCTCGCCGCCCGACAGTGTCGGCACCGGCTGGCCCAGGCGCACATAGTCCAGCCCGACATCGACGATGGGCTGCAGGGCGCGGATGACCTCACGGTCGGCGCCAAAGACCTGCGCCGCCTCGGCCACCGTCAGGGCCAGGACGTCGGCCACGCTCAGCAGCCGCCCGCCGCGCTCGATGCGCACTTCCAGGATTTCGGGCCGGTAGCGCTGGCCGTCGCAGTCCGGGCAGCGCAGGTACACGTCCGACAGGAACTGCATCTCCACGTGCTCGAAGCCCGAGCCGCCGCAGGTCGGGCAGCGCCCGTCGCCCGAGTTGAAGCTGAACTTGGGCGCGGTGTAGCCGCGCTCGCGCGACAGCGGGGCATTGGCGAAGATGGCGCGGATGGCGTCCCAGGCGCCGACGTAGCTCACCGGGTTGGAGCGCGCCGTCTTGCCAATGGGCGATTGATCGACGAACACCACGTCTGCCAGGTGGTCGGCGCCCAGCAGGCGGTCGTGTGCGCCGGGTGTCTCGGTAGCGCGACCAAAGTGGCGCAAGAGCGCCGGGGCCAGCACGTCCTGGATCAGCGTGGACTTGCCCGAGCCGGAGACGCCGGTCACCGTGACCAGGCGCTGCAGCGGGAAGTCCACGCTGAGGTCTTTCAGGTTGTGGGCGCGCGCGCCCTCCAGGATCAGGCGCGGCGTGGCCTCGGTGACCAGCCGCTTGATGCCGGCGCTGACCTGGCGGCGCCCGCCCAGGTACTGGCCGGTGAGCGTGTCGGCGTGGCGCAGCGCGTCCACCGTGCCATCGAAGACGATGCGCCCGCCCTGCTCGCCCGGGCCGGGGCCGAAGTCCAGCACCCGGTCGGCGGTCAGCATCACGGCCGGGTCATGCTCGACCACGACCAGCGTGTTGCCGGCATCGCGCAGGCGCAGCATGGCCTGGGTGATGCGGTGCATGTCGTGCGGGTGCAGGCCGATGCTGGGCTCGTCCAGCACGAACAGCGTATTGACCAGCGAAGTGCCCAGGGCCGTGGTCAGGTTGATGCGCTGCACCTCGCCGCCGGACAGGGTGCGGCTTTGCCGATCCAGCGTCAGATAGCCCAGGCCGGCGTCGGTCAGGTAGCGCAGCCGGGTCTGGATTTCTTCCAGGATCAGGCGCAGGGCCTGGGCGTCGGCGCTGTCCCGTGCGATTCCCTCTCCCTCTGGTAGAGGGTGGGGGTGAGGGCCGGCTGGCGGGGTGGCACAAGCCTGCGCCTCGACCAGCGCAAAGAAGCGCCGCAGCCGCTCGATGGGCAGCAGCATCAAATCGTGCAGGCACAGGCCCGGCAGGGCTTCGAGCTGGGCGCGTGTCCAGGCCACGCCCTGCGGCAGGAAGCGCTGCGCGGGCGGCAGCACGGCGTCGGCAGCCGCCTTGCTGCCCACGCGCCACAGCAGGCTGTCCAGCTTCAGCCGCGCGCCGGCGCAGGTCGGGCACGGGGTGTAGCTGCGGTACTTGGACAGCAGCACCCGGATATGCATCTTGTAGGCCTTGCTCTCCAGATACTCGAAGAAGCGCCGCACGCCATACCACTGCCGGCTCCAGTTGCCGGCCTTGAAGTCGGGCGCGCCGTCGATGACCCACTGGCGCTGCGCCTCGGTCAGCTTGTACCAGGGCGTGTCGCGCGGGATGCCGGCGGCCTCGGCATGGCGCAGCAGGTCGTCCTGGTTCTCCTTCCAGGCCGGGGTCTGCAAGGTCTTGATGGCCCCGGCGCGCAAGGTCAGGCGCTCGTCGGGCACGACCAGGCCCCAGTCCACGCCGATGATGCGGCCAAAGCCCCGGCAGGTCTCGCAGGCGCCAGCGGGCGAGTTGAAGCTGAACATGGACGGGATGGGTTCAGCGTAGCGCAGATCGCTCTCGGGGCAGTGCAGGCCGGTGGAGAACTTCCAGACCTGGGTGCCGCCCCCCTCTTGCGCCGGCAGCACATGCACGGCCAGGCGGCCAGCGCCCCGGTGCAACGCGGCCTCGATGGCTTCGAGCACGCGGGCGCGCTCGGCCCCCTGGATGCGAAAGCGGTCGGCCACCACGTCCAGCAGCTTCTTCGGGCCAGCCGGCGTGGCGATTTCGCGCTCGGCCTGCACGCGCGTGTAGCCGCTGGGGG
>NZ_ALEE01000566.1 GCF_000282995.1 Melaminivora alkalimesophila | reverse complement strand
CTGGCGGCCAGCCACTGCTGCACCTCCTCGGCGCCGGTGTTGCCCGGCAGCTCCACGGAAAAGGTGACGACCAGCCGCGGATCGCCCGCCTCGGCGGCGCGCGCCAGCAGTTCGGCGTAGATGCTGTCGGGCGTGTCGTGGCGCACCAGTTGCGCGCTCTGGCGGTCAAAAAGCTGGCCGGCGCGGGCGAACAGGAGCTTCAGGTGGTCGTTCAGCTCGGTCATGGTGCCCACGGTGGAGCGCGAGCTGCGCACCGGATTGGTCTGGTCGATGGCAATCGCCGGCGGCACGCCCTCGACCTTGTCCACCGCCGGCTTGTCCATGCGGTCGAGGAACTGGCGCGCGTAGGCGCTGAAGGTCTCCACGTAGCGGCGCTGGCCCTCGGCGTACAGGGTGTCGAAGACCAGGCTGGACTTGCCCGAACCGCTGGGGCCGGTCACCACGGTGAGCTCACCGGTGCGGATGTCCAGGTCGAGGTTTTTCAGATTGTGCTGGCGGGCACCTTGGATGCGGATGAGGCCGTGGGTCATGGGGGCGAAGGTGAGGCCGGGCGGCCAAAAAAAAACCCTGCACGGGTGTGCAGGGTCTCTGGATTTCCAGTGGCAGGCCGTTTGCGCTGATGGCACGGCCTGCAGGGGGAGCAGCTTGCGCTGCCGGAAATCAGAAGTTGTGGCGCAGGCCGACGGCGAAGGAGCTGAAATCCACGCCGGCAGCGCCGGTCATGTAGTCTGCGCCAGCCTTGTTGTCCACCTTGGTGTAGAAGGCATAGGCCTTGGTGCGCTTGCTCAGGTTGTAGTTGTAGCCCAGCGTCCACTGCGTGGCGGCGCTGTCGGCGACGTTCTTCCACTTGCTGGCGCGGCCTACGTTCACGTGGAACTCGGAGGCGCCCATCATGTAGGCCAAGGCCAGGCGGTAGTTGTTGCGCGTGCCCAGGATGTCCTCGTCGTTGCGCTGGTAGTAGCCGCCAACCACGAACTGACCCATGGTGTACAGGCCACGCAGGCCCAGCTGCTTGTTGCCATCGGTCTGGCTGTAGCCGGCGCCGAGGTTGATGGCGCCGACGTTGTAGTTGGCTGCCAGGTCATAGCCGTTCTTGCCCCCGGTGGTCTGCTCGTGCAGATTCACCGCCACGTCCAGCGTGAGGCCGCCGAGGCTGGGGGTGCGATAGCCGATCTTGTTCTTGGTGCTCAGGCCGCCGAACCACACGGGGTCGTAGTAGAAAGCGTCAGAGGACGTGCCGGTTTCATGGTTGTGCATGCTCACGTAGTCGGCGGTGGCGAAATAGGACTCGGGTATGAAGTTGCCCAGGCGCACCATGCCGAAGCCGCCCGACAGGTTGACTTCGCTCTGGCGGGCGAAGCTCAGG
>NZ_ALEE01000565.1 GCF_000282995.1 Melaminivora alkalimesophila | reverse complement strand
CGGGCGAAGCTCAGGCCGCCGGTGTTGCCGCCGTGGGTCCAGGCGCTGCCGGTACCGGTGTCGGAGTTGAAGCCGCTCTCCAGGTTGAAGCCAGCCTTCAGGCCACCGCCCAGGTCTTCCACACCGCGGAAGCCGAAGCGCGAGGAGTTGTTCTGCATCACGGTCTTGCTCTCGTCGCCCACCTTCTGGCGCTCGACGGTGGTGTTCACGCGGCCATACAGCGTGACGCTGCTTTGGGCGAAGACAGCGGAGGTACCCAGCAGGGCGACGGTGGCCAGCAGCAGGCGATTGACTTTTTGCATGTGGATTCCTTGTGAGATCGTGTGTCTATTGGGGATTCGGATGAGGCATCCGGCTTCTGAAACCACCACTGGCCCGCAGACGCCCTGGGCACCCAAGGGCAGGATTTTAGGTGGCGCGGCAGGGCAAACCGGTGCAGAAAGCAGGAGCTTCGAGGCTGCTGATGTTTTGCTGCAACAACTGCGCGCGAGACGATACGCCAAAGCCCTCTTGCGAGGGCTTTGGGGCAGCCGTTCAGGCGCGGCAGCGATTCAGCCAGCCATCAGGCATCGGCATAGATGTCCACATCCTTGGTTTCGGGCAGGAACAGCGTGCCGATCACAACCGTCATGCCGGCGATGACGATGGGGTACCACAGGCCGCTGTACATGTTGCCCGCCGAGGCCACCAGGGCGAACGAGGTGGTGGGCAGCAGGCCGCCGAACCAGCCGTTGCCGATGTGGTAGGGCAGGCTCATGGAGGTGTAGCGGATGCGCGTGGGGAACAGCTCCACCAGCATGGCGGCGATCGGGCCATAGACCATGGTCACCAGGATGACCAGGTAGGTCAGGATCGCCAGCATCATCAGCTTGTTCATCTTGGCCGGGTCGGCCTTGGTCGGGTAGCCGGCGAGCTTCAGGTCTTCGGCCATCTCCTTCTTGAAGGCGGCGATGGCCTTCACGCTTGCCTCGTCGAACTTGTGGTTGACCACGGTGCCGCTGGGTGCCGTAACGACCTTGTCGCCGATCTTCACCACGGCCTGAGAGCCAGGTGCGCCTGCGGCGTTGTCATAGCTCACCGAGTTCTGCACCAGGTAGCGCTTGGCGATGTCGCAGGAGCTCTTGAAGTCGATCTCGCGCGCCACGGGGTTGCCCTGGAACGAGCAGGTGGCGGGATCGGCGGTCACCACGACACCCGCTGTCGCCTGGGCCTTGGCCAGGTCGGGGTTGGCGGCTTCCGTCAGCATCTTGAAGGCCGGGAAGTAGGTCAGCACGGCCAGCACGCAACCCAGCATGATGATCGGCTTGCGGCCCACCTTGTCCGACAGCGAGCCGAACACCAGGAAGAAGGGCGTGCCGATCAGCAGCGCCGCGGCGATCATCAGGTTGGCCGTGACGGCGTCCACCTTGAGTTGCTGCATCAGGAAGAACAGCGCATAGAACTGGCCCGTGTACCACACCACGGCCTGGCCGGCGGTCAGGCCCACCAGCGCCAGGATCACGATCTTCAGGTTCTTCCATTCGCCGAACGACTCGGACAGCGGCGCCTTCGACGTCTTACCCTCGGCCTTCATCTTCTGGAAGGCCGGCGACTCGGACAGCGACAGGCGGATCCACACCGAGATGCCCAGCAGCAGGATGGACACCAGGAACGGAATGCGCCAGCCCCAGTCGTTGAACGCCGCCTCGCCCATGGCGGTGCGCGTGCCCAGGATGACCAGCAGCGACAGGAACAGGCCCAGCGTGGCCGTGGTCTGGATCCACGAGGTGTAGGCACCACGGCGGCCGTGCGGGGCGTGCTCGGCCACGTAGGTCGCAGCGCCACCATACTCGCCACCCAGCGCCAGGCCTTGCAGCATGCGCAGCACGATCAGGATGACCGGCGCGGCCATGCCGATGGAGGCGTAGGTGGGCAGGATGCCGACGATGAAGGTGGAGATGCCCATGATCAGGATGGTCACCAGGAAGGTGTACTTGCGCCCGATCATGTCGCCCAGGCGGCCGAACACCAGCGCGCCGAACGGGCGCACCAGGAAGCCGGCCGCGAAGGCCAGCAGCGCGAAGATGAACGCCGCGCCAGCATCCAGCCCGCTGAAGAACTGCTTGGCAATGATGGCCGCGAGCGAGCCGTAGAGGTAGAAGTCGTACCACTCGAACACGGTGCCGAGGGACGAGGCGAAGATGACTTTCTTTTCTTCCGGCGTCATCGGCCGGGGCGTGGCCCGGGCGGCCAGCGGGGCGGTGGTGGTTGCCATGGGTGCTGTCTCCTGCGTAGGGATGGATGTCGAGGCGGTTGCAAACCAGGCACGAGGAAGGTCGTTGGCTCGGCGCAGGACGCGCGGTGACGCCTCGCTGCGCAATATCGAAGTGCTGTCTGACCGAAAGCTGACAGGCCCGCCGGGCCGCTCGGGGCGGGCTCTTACGCAGTGCTGACAATTTCCGGAGCAACCCGGATTTGCCATTTCATGAGCCGAAAAATGGAACCCCTGCAGCGGTTCTGTCAATCGGCTGGGGCCCGCAAATTCGGGGTTAACCCTCAGAAAGCAAATCAGGGTTTGTCCTGGTTAGGACAAACCCTTGATTTGGCGCAAGACGGGTTCGGCAGGCAGACCGCGCAGCTGGCGGTGCTTGCGTCAGTACCCCGGCGCGAGCCCGGACGGCACCCGGGCGGCCGCATCCCAGGCTGGGCCTTGGAACCACGGATCTCCGGCGAGGCAGGCGCGCAGCATGGGCAGCGCGTCCAGTCCCCAGAACAGCCGGCCGTCCACCTCGAAGGCCGGCACGCCGAACACGCCCCGGGCCGCGGCCTCGTCGGTGTTGGCGCGCAGCAGGGCCTTGGCGCGCCCCTGCTGGCCGTCCGGGTCGGGCACTTGCTGCTGCGCCAGCTCCTGCGCGAGCCGCTCCAGGCGCACCGGATCGAGCGCATCCTGGCCGCCCAGCCAGACATGGCGCAGGATGGTTCCGGCGACGAAACGATTGATGCAGCCGTCCTCGCTGCAGCCCAGCGCCAGGCGCAGCAGCGGCAGCGGGGGGAAGGGATGGCGCGCCGGCATGTCGAGGCCGCAGCCCAGGGAGTGGCCCAGCCACGCCACGTGGCGGTAGGTCCAGTCGCGCTTCGGGGCGATCCCCGCCGGCCCGGGGTTGCCGTGTTGCTGGAGCAAGGCGCCCAGCAGCACGGGCCGGTAGCGCACGTGGTAGCTCAGCCCCTCCAGCGCCTGCGGCAGCCG
>NZ_ALEE01000564.1 GCF_000282995.1 Melaminivora alkalimesophila | reverse complement strand
CAGCCGCTCGAAGGCCAGCCACGCGTAGGGCGAGACGAAGTCCAGGTAGAAGGTCACGTCCTTCACGCCTGCAACTCCTGCGGCACCGGCAGCCCGGCCCGCTCCAGCAAGGCCGTCCAGATGGCGCGCCGCTGCTGCGCGTCGGAGCGCGACCAGGCGCGGATTTCCTCGATGCTGCGAAAGCAGCCCTCGCAGCGACTGCGGTCCGGCGTCATGCGGCACACGGAGACGCAAGGGGACGGCACCACAGCGTCCCCGTCACGGGCGAACTGCCCGGCCTCGACCAGCTGGCGCACCCGCGCGGCGATGGTGATGGAGGCGGTCATGGCGCGTCGGCCCTCACGTCCTGGACGACATCCGCGGCGGGCGCGCCCGTGAGGCGCAGCAGGTCCTGCGGCCCGAGCTGGAACACCGCGTGCGGATGGCCCGCGGCGGCCCAGATCGTCTGGAAACGAAACAGCTCGCGGTCGATCAGCGTGACCGGCGGCGCGGCGTGCCCAATCGGTGCGACCCCGCCGATGGAAAAACCCGTGCGCGCCTTGACGAAGGCCGCATCGGCGCGCGCCAGGGCACCGACCAGCGCCGCGACCTTGGCCTCTTCCACGCGCCGGTCGCCGGCGGTGATGACCAGCACGGCGGCATCGTCCTCGGGGCGGCGGAAGATGATGCTCTTGGCGATCTGGCCCAGTTCCACGCCCAGCCCGTCGGCCGCCTGCTGGGCGGTGCGCGCAGCGGCGTCGAGCATGCGCGGGGCGTGCGGATGGCCGGCGGCCGC
>NZ_ALEE01000563.1 GCF_000282995.1 Melaminivora alkalimesophila | reverse complement strand
GGCGGCCGCCAGCAGCGCCGCCACGCGCTGCACGCTCTCGGGCAGCGCGCCGGACGCCGGGGCCTGGGGAGTTTGCGGTGTCGCCATGGCGCCTACCCTGCCCGCTTGTTGAGCAGCGCCGTGGCGACGCGCGAATTCGGCTTGCGGCCGAGGAAATCGCTGATGAACACGCCTGCATCCACCAGCCGGTCCAGATCGATGCCGGTCTCGATACCCAGGCCCTGCAGCATGAAGACCAGGTCTTCGGTCGCCACGTTGCCGGTGGCGCCCTTGGCGTAGGGACAGCCGCCCAGGCCGGCCACGGACGACTGGAAGTTCCACACCCCCAGCTGCAGCGCCGCCAGCGTGTTCGCCAGCGCCTGGCCGTAGGTGTCGTGGAAGTGGCCCGAAATCTGGTCGATGCCGTAGTGCTGCTGCGTCGCCTCGATGGCGCGCTGCACGGCCAGCGGCGTGCCCACGCCGATGGTGTCGGCGACGTCCACGCGCTCGACGCCGATGCCCTTCATCAGGCCGGCGAGGTAGGCCACGCGCCCGGGCGCGATGTCGCCCTCGTAGGGGCAGCCCACCGTGCAGCTCATCGCCCCGCGCACCGCCACGCCCGCCGCGCGCGCCGCCTCGACCACCGGTGCGAAGCGCTCGATGCTCTCGGCAATCGAGCAGTTGATGTTCTTCTGGCTGAAGGCCTCGCTGGCCGCGCCGAAGACCACGATCTCGTCGGGCCGGTCCTGCTGCGCCGCTTCCCAGCCCTTGAGGTTCGGGGTCAGCACCGAGTAGCGCACGCCGTCCTTGCGCGCGATGGCCTGCATGACCTCGTGGTTGTCGGCCATCTGCGGCACCCACTTCGGACTCACGTAGCTGGTGACCTCGATCTCGGCCAGGCCGGCGTCCTGCAGGCGCTGCACCAGGCCGACCTTGACCTCGGAGGGCACAGGCTGTTTTTCGTTCTGCAGGCCGTCGCGCGGGCCTACGTCGATGATCTTCACGCGGGAGGGGAGCTGCATGGGAGGGTGTTTCCGTGGAAGAAAGGGGCTTGGGTTCGGTGGCGGCGCGGCGCACCTGGCGCCGGCCGCCCTTTTTCTCAGGCAGCGCTCAGCTTGAGCAGCTCGGCGCCCTCGGCCACTTGGTCGCCGGGCGCGTAGAGCAACTCCGCGACCACGCCGTCCTGCGGCGCGGCGATGGTGTGCTCCATCTTCATGGCTTCCATGACCGCCAGCGGCTGGCCCTTGGCGACCTTGTCGCCCGGCTGCACGGCGAAGGACACGACCTTGCCCGGCATCGGCGCCGTCAAGCGCCCGCCCTCGCCCGCAACCACGCCCGCATGGGCCAGCGGATCGACGGCGCCGATGCGCGTCGCGCCCTGCGGGGTGAAGACGTGGAACTCCTCGCCCTGCGCGTACACCGTGGCGCGCGTGCGCCGGCCGGCGAACTGCAGGTCCAGGGCGCCGTCCGTCCCTTGCGTGAAGAGCAGCTCGCCCTGCTCGGCAGCAGCATCGGCGCCCTCCTCGCCCGCCGCAACGCACAGGCGATGCGCCGCACCGCGTTGCCCGTAGTCGAGCCGCGCCACGGCCGGCTCGCCGCGGAAGTCGAATTCGAAACGGCGCTGGCTGCTGCCCAGCGCGCGCCAGCCGTCGCGCCGGCTGAACGGGTCGCCCGCCGCCTCGCCGGCCTGCTCCTGCACCAGCG
>NZ_ALEE01000562.1 GCF_000282995.1 Melaminivora alkalimesophila | reverse complement strand
GGCCGCCGCCAGCGGCAGGCCCACGGGCTCCTGGTGGAACAGCACCTCCGCCTCGCGCTGGATCAGCGCCGTGTCCAGCCGCGCCTCGCGGAAGGCGGCGCTGCGCGCCACATGGCGCAGGAACTGCACGTTGGTCGCCAGTCCCACGATGTGCGTCTGCGCCAGCGCCTCGTCCAGCCGGGCCAGCGCCTGCTCGCGCGTCTCGCCGTGCACGATCAGCTTGGCGATCATCGGGTCGTAGAAGGGGCTGATGGCATCGCCCTCGCGCACGCCGTCGTCGAAGCGCACCTCGCCCCGCTCGAAGGCCGCGCATGCCGGCTTGCGGTAGATGCGCAGCTCGCCCGTGGCCGGCAGGAACTGGTTGTCCGGGTTCTCGGCGCAGATGCGCGCCTCGATGGCGTGGCCGGTGATTTGCAGCTCGTCCTGGCGCTTGGGCAGCGGCTGGCCGGCCG
>NZ_ALEE01000561.1 GCF_000282995.1 Melaminivora alkalimesophila | reverse complement strand
CTGGCCGGCCGCCACGCGCAGCTGCCACTCCACCAGGTCTTCGCCGGTGATGGCCTCGGTGACCGGGTGCTCGACCTGCAGCCGGGTGTTCATCTCCATGAAGTAGAACTTCATGGCCTCCGGCGCCTCGTAGCCGCCCGGCTGCTCGACGATGAACTCCACCGTGCCGGCGCCCACGTAGCCCACGGCCCGGGCCGCGGCCACGGCCGCCTCGCCCATGCGTGCGCGCAGCTCGGGCGTCATGCCGGGCGCGGGCGCTTCCTCCAGCACCTTCTGGTGGCGCCGCTGCACCGAGCAATCGCGCTCGAACAGGTAGACCACGTTGCCCTGCGTGTCGCCGAAGACCTGGATCTCGATGTGGCGCGGGCGCTGCACGTATTTCTCGACCAGCACGGCATCGTTGCCGAAGCTGCTTGCCGCCTCGCGCTGGCACGAGGCCAGGGCCGCGGCGAAGTCCTCACTTTTCTCCACCAGCCGCATACCCTTGCCGCCGCCGCCGGCGCTGGCCTTGATCAGCACGGGGTAGCCGATGCGGTCGGCCTCGCGCTGCAAGAGCTGCGGGTCCTGGTCCTCGCCCTGGTAGCCGGGCACCAGCGGCACGCCGGCCCTCTCCATCAGGCGCTTGGACTCCGCCTTCAGGCCCATGGCGGTGATCGCCGAGGCGGGCGGGCCGATGAAGACCAACCCGGCGTCGGCGCAAGCCTGGGCGAACTCGTCGTTCTCGGCGAGGAAACCGTAGCCGGGGTGGATGGCTTGGGCGCCCGTGGCGCGCGCCGCCTCCAGGATGCGCTCCCAGCGCAGGTAGCTGTCCTTGGGCGCACTGCCGCCGATGTGCACCGCCTCGTCGCAGGCGGCGACGTGCTTGGCGCGGGCGTCGGCGTCGGAATAGACGGCCACCGTCTTGATGCCCATGCGGCGGGCGGTCGCGGCAACCCGGCAAGCGATCTCACCGCGATTGGCAATCAGGATTTTTTGGAACATTCAGGCCACCTTGGCAGAACCGGAAAAAAAGGAAGAGACGCGCCGCAGCACGGCGCGCAGGAATCGAAACAGCACGACCAGCAGCAGCACCGACACCAGCAGCATCAGCAGCAGCGCGGCGCCGAAGACCAGCGGGTGCTGCGTGGCCAGCCAGACCACGGCCACCACCAGCCCGTCCTCGAAGAACGACAGCCCCCAGTTGGAAAAGGGCTCGGGCGAGGTGTTCACCGCCGCGCGCGTGGTCATCTTGGTGGCCAGCGCCGTGGCCGACAGCGAACCGCCCAACAGGCCGGCCACGATCGCCAGCGTGGCGTTGTCGAAGCCGAACACGCTGGCCGCCAGCAGCGCCCCGGCGGGCACGCGGATGAAGGCGTGCAGCGCGTCCCAGGCGCTATCCACCCAGGGCAGCTTGTCCGCGAAGAACTCCACCAGCAGCATGAAGCCGCTCACCAGCAGCACGGCCGGATGCTCCAGCACGGTCAGCCCCTCGGGCAGCGCCAGCCAGCCGGCCGCCCCCAGCATGCCCACGATGAACACCACCGCGTACAGCCGAAAGCCGCTGGCCCAGCCCAGCGCCGCCGCCAGCGCCAGCAGGCCCGGCATGTCCAGCTGCTGGGTGGCGCGCGCCGCGCCCTCGGCCACGGCGCGCGAGGTGCCGGCGTCCACGTGCAGCCCCACGGTGTGGAGCCACTGCACGAAGGCGAGCCAGAGTTGGTCCATGGCCGGCGGGTCCGTCGCTCGGGCGTTCAGCCAGCCAGCCAGCCGGGCTTGCGCTTTTGCAGGAAGGATTGCACGCCCTCGCGGCCCTCTTCGCTGGCGCGGATGTCGGCGATGCCCTCCACCGTGGCGGCGATGAGCTGCGCGTCGATCTCGCGCTCGGCCACTTCCTGCACCAGCCGCTTGCAGGCGCGCACCGCATTCGGGCTGGCGCTCACCAGCGCCTTGGTCAGCGCATCGACGGCGGCGTCGAGCTGGTCGGCCGCCACCACCTGGTGCACGAAGCCGATGCGCAGCGCCTCGGCGGCGTCGAAACGCTCGGCCGTCAGGAAGTAGCGGTGCGCGGCGCGCGCGCCCATGGCGCGGATGACGTAGGGGCTGATGGTCGCCGGAATCAGGCCCAGCCGGACCTCGGACAGGCAATAGCCCGCCGTGTCCACGCTCACCGCCATGTCGCAGGCGGCGACCAGCCCCATGCCGCCGGCGTATACGTCGCCCTGCACGCGGGCGATGGTCGGCTTCGGGCACGTGTAGATCACGCGCAGCATCTCGGCCAGCTTGGCGGCATCGGCGAGGTTTTCCTCGCGCGTGTAGTCGGCCATGCGCCGCATCCAGTTGAGGTTCGCGCCGGCGCAGAACGCCGGGCCTTCCGCGGCCAGCACGATGGCGCGCACGTCGGCGCGCGCGCCCACGTCCGTGAAGGCGGCGGTGAGCTCGGCGATCACCTCGTCGCTGAAGGCGTTGCGGATCTCGGGCTGGGTCAGCGTGATGCGCGCGACGGCGCCCGCTTGGGTGATGGAGAGGTTCTGGCTCATGGTTCGCCCCGCCTCACATCCGGAACACGCCGAACTTCACGTCCGGAATCGGCGCATGGCGCGCCGCCGCCAGGCCCAGCGCGAGCACGCGGCGCGTGTCGGCCGGGTCGATGATGCCGTCGTCCCACAAGCGCGCGGTGGCGTAGTAGGGATGGCCCTGGTCCTCGTATTGCTGGCGAATCGGGGCCTTGAAAGCCTCTTCCTCTTCGGCAGACCACTTGCCGCCGCGCGCCTCGATGCCATCGCGGCGCACGGTGGCCAGCACCGAGGCGGCCTGCTCGCCGCCCATCACGCTGATGCGCGCGTTCGGCCACATCCACAGGAAGCGCGGCGAATAGGCGCGTCCGCACATCCCGTAATTGCCGGCGCCAAAGGACCCGCCGATGATGACGGTGAACTTCGGCACATTGGCCGTCGCAACCGCCGTGACCAGCTTGGCGCCGTGGCGCGCGATACCCTCGTTCTCGACCTTGCGGCCGACCATGAAGCCGGTGATGTTCTGCAGGAACACCAGCGGGATCTTGCGCTGGCAGCACAGCTCGATGAAGTGGGCGCCCTTGACGGCGCTTTCGGAAAACAGAATGCCGTTGTTGGCGATGATGCCTACCGGCATGCCCTCGATGCGGGCAAAACCCGTCACCAGCGTGGAGCCGAAACGCGCCTTGAACTCGTCGAACTCGCTGCCATCGACGATGCGGGCGATGATCTCGCGCACGTCGAAGGGCTTGCGCGTGTCGGTCGGGATGACGCCGTAGAGCTCCTCGGCGGGGAAGCGGGGCTCGGCCGGCGCATGCTCCGGCGCCGCGCCCGGGCGCGGCCGGTTCAGGTTCTTCACCGCCGCGCGCGCCAGCGCCAGCGCGTGCATGTCGTTCTGCGCCAGGTGGTCGGCCACGCCCGACAGGCGCGTGTGCACGTCGCCGCCGCCCAGGTCCTCGGCCGAGACCACCTCGCCCGTGGCGGCCTTCACCAGCGGCGGGCCGCCCAGGAAGATGGTGCCCTGCTCCTTGACGATGATGGTCTCGTCGCTCATGGCCGGCACGTAGGCGCCGCCGGCCGTGCACGAGCCCATGACCACGGCGATCTGCGCGATGCCCTGCGCGCTCATGTTGGCCTGGTTGTAGAAGATGCGGCCGAAGTGGTCGCGATCGGGGAAGACCTCGTCCTGGTTGGGCAGGTTGGCGCCGCCCGAGTCCACCAGGTAGATGCACGGCAGGCAATTTTGCTGCGCGATCTCCTGCGCACGCAGGTGCTTCTTCACCGTCATGGGGTAGTAGGTGCCGCCCTTGACGGTGGCGTCGTTGCACACGATCAGGCAGTCCGTGCCGGCCACGCGGCCGATGCCGGCGATCATGCCGGCGCCCGGCGCGGCGTTGTCGTACATGTTGAGCGCCGCCAGCGGGGCGATCTCCAGGAAGGGCGTCCCGGGGTCGAGCAGGTTCAGCACGCGGTCGCGCGGCAGCAGCTTGCCGCGCGCCAGGTGCTTGGCGCGCGCCGCCTCGCCGCCGCCCTGGGAGACGCGCTCGATCTGCGTGCGCAGGTCATCGACGAGCTGGCGCATGGCCTGCGCATTGGCCTGGAAGTCCGCCGAGCGCGGGTTGAGCTGGGTTTCGAGGATCATGGGTCTTTCTTGTCCAATGAAGAAGGGGGGCTCAGGCCGTGCGGCTTTCCTCCAGGCCCAGTTCGTCCTTCATCGCCTCGCGGATCTTGAACTTCTGGATCTTGCCGGTGACGGTCATGGGAAATTCCTGCACGAAGCGGATGTAGCGCGGCACCTTGTAGTGCGCGATCTGGCCCTTGCAGAAGTCGCGGATGTCCTGCTCGGTGGGCTGGGCGCCGGGCTTGGGGATGATCCAGGCGCACAGCTCCTCGCCCAGGCGCGCGTCCGGCACGCCGACGACCTGCACGTCCTGCACCTGCGGGTGGCGGTAGAGGAATTCCTCGATCTCGCGCGGATACAGGTTCTCGCCGCCGCGGATCACCATGTCCTTGATGCGCCCGACGATGTTCACGTAGCCTTGCTCGTCCATGGTGGCGAGGTCGCCGGTGTGCATGAAGCCTTGAGCGTCGATGGCCTCGCGGGTCTTCTCGGGATCGCCCCAGTAGCCGTGCATGACGGAGTAGCCGCGCGTGCACAGCTCGCCCGGCTGCCCCACGGGCACGATCTCGCCGCTCTCGGGGTCGACGATCTTCACCTCCAGGTGCGGCTGCACCTGGCCGACGGTGGACACGCGCTTGTCCAGGGGCGTGTCGACGCTGCTCTGGCAGCTGACCGGGCTGGTCTCGGTCATGCCGTAGGCGATGGTGATCTCCGTGAGGTGCATCTCCTCCACCACGCGCTTCATGACCTCGATCGGGCAGGGCGATCCGGCCATGATGCCGGTGCGCAGCGACGAGAGGTCGAATTCCTTGAAGCGCGGATGATCGAGCTCGGCGATGAACATCGTCGGCACGCCGTGCAGCCCGGTGCAGCGTTCGGCCTGCACCGCCTCCAGCACGGTGAGCGGGTCGAAGCCATCGTTGGGATAGACGACGGTCGCGCCGTGCGTGAAGCAGGCCAGGTTGCCCAGCACCATGCCGAAACAGTGGTACAGCGGCACGGGGATGCACAGCCGGTCCTCGGGCGTGAGGCGCATGCATTCGCCGATGAAGAAGCCGTTGTTCAGGATGTTGCGGTGGGTCAGCGTCGCGCCCTTGGGAAAGCCCGTGGTGCCGCTGGTGAACTGGATGTTGATGGGGTCGGTGTTCTTGAGCTGCGCGGCGATGTCGTCGACGCGCGGGTCCTGCGCGTCGCCGCGCTGCATCAGCTCGGAAAAGCGCAGCATGCCGGGCTGCTCCTCGCCCTGGCCCGCCACGTCGATCCACACCACGGCGCGCAGCTCGGGCAGGCGGCGCGCGGCCAGCCGGCCCGGCAGGCAGAGGTTCAGTTCCGGCGCCAGTTCGCGCAGCATGGCGAGGTAGTCGCTGGTCTTGAACTGCGCCATGGTCACCAGCGCCTTGCAACCGACCTTGTTGAGCGCGTACTCGACCTCCGCCACGCGGTAGGCCGGGTTGATGTTGACCAGGATCAGGCCGACCTGCGCCGTGGCCAGCTGCATCAGCACCCACTCGGCGTTGTTGTGCGACCAGATGCCGACGCGGTCGCCCCGCTCCAGGCCCAGGCCGAGCAGCGCGCTGGCCAGGCGGCGCGCCTCGCGGTGCAGCTCGGCATAGCTGTAGCGCAGTCCCTGGTGGCGGCTGACCAGCGCCTCGCGCTCGGGCTGGCGGCCCGCCACTGCGGCGAAGAAATCGCCGATGGTCTGCTCGATCAGCGGGGTGTCGGTGGCGCCGACGGCGCGACTGCGGGTCAGCGGCGGGGTCTCAACGTGGTTGTCCAGCATGCGTTTCGTCTCCAGAGAAAACCGGGCAGGCGGCGCGCTGGCGTGCGCACGCACACGGCCGAGAGGGCAGCATACGCCCGGCGACCGCCCGGATGGGGCCAGCGAGGTTGCAATAATTGCCACCATGTACACGCCGTCGTTGCCCACCCAGCGCGCCGCCAGTGGCCGCCAGGGTGCCGTCGCCGCCACCCCGATGGCCTTCGTGGCCGCGGTGGTGCATGCCTATGGCGAGCGCGGCATGGATCCGGGGGCGGTCCTGGCCCGGGCACAAATCACGCCAGACGACCTGCGCGACGCCCAGGCCCGCATCACGGCCGCGCAGATGGAGCTGCTGTGCGAGGGGGCGATGCGCGAGCTCGACGACGAGGCGCTGGGCTGGTTCAGCCGGCCGCTGCCCTGGGGCAGCTACGGCATGCTGGCGCGCGCCTCGCTGAGCGCCCCCACGCTGGGCCTGGCGCTGGCACGCTGGTGCCGCCACCACGGCCTCCTGACCCGGGACATCCGCCTGCAGCTGGCGCAGGAGGGCGACCAGGCGGTGCTGTCGATCGCGGAAGCGCGTGCCCTGGGCGCGCTGCGCGAATTCTGCCTGGTGTCGGTGCTGCGCAATGCGCTGGGCCTGGCGAGCTGGCTGGTGGACTCGCGCCTGCCGGTGCTCGGCGCCTGTTTTCCCTTCTCCGCACCGGCGCACGCCGCGGCCTACCGGGTGCTGTTTCCGGGCACCACCCGCTTCGATGCCCCGCAAGCCGCCGTGCGCTTCGATGCGCGCTACCTGCAGCTGCCGCTGGTGCGCGACGAAGCGGCGATGAACCGCATGCTGCAACACGCCCTGCCCCTGACCGTGCGCCCCTACCGACGCGACCGGCTGCTGGTGGAGCGCGTGCGCCAGCAGCTGGCACTCGCGCCCGAGGCCGCGCACACGGCCTCCGACGTGGCGCAGGCGCTCCATCTCTCGACGCGGACGCTGCACCGCCAGCTGCAGGCCGAAGGCGCCTCGCTGCAGCAGCTCAAGGACGAGGTGCGGCGCGCGCGCGCCACCGAGCTGCTGCAGCGCAGCGAGCGGCCCATCAAGCAGGTCGCGCAGGCGGTGGGTTTTGCCAACGAAAAGAGCTTCATCCGGGCCTTTCGCGGCTGGACGGGACAGTCGCCGGGCGCGTTCCGCCAGCGCAGCATCCACGCTCCGGCCGGCGTGCGCTCGGGCTGAGCGCTTGAGTCGGGGCCGCCACCGAATGGATGGGGCTTGGAAGGCCCGCCCGCCTGCGGGTCGTCAGCGCGCCAAGAGGCGCGGCAGCTCGCGCATGTCGCCGATGATGTGCACCGCCCCGGCCGCCCGCAGCGCCTCGGGCGCGCCGTGCCCCGCGCCGCCCGGGCTGTAGCCGACCACGCTGGCTCCTGCGGCGACGCCGGCTGCGACACCCGTCACGGTGTCCTCGACCACCAGGCAGCGCGCCGGCGGCACGCCCACGGCGGCGGCCGCTGCCAGGTACACGTCGGGCGCGGGCTTGGTGGCCGGCATTTCATGGCCGCTGAACACGCGGCCGGCGAACAGCGGCGCCAGGCCCACCTGGTCGAGCTGCATCTCCACCTTCTGCCGGTCGGCGCCGGAGGCACAGGCGATGCGCCCGCCCAGCAGCGCATGCACGGCGTGCACCGCCTCGACGGCGCCGGCGATGGGCTGCAGCTCGGCCGCCAGGCGGGCGTTGCGCCGGGCATAGAACTCGGCCATCCAGGCGTCGGTCAGGGGCCGGCCGGTGTGCGCCTCGATGCGCGCGGCCTCGCTGCGCACCGTCCGGCCGATGAAGGTGGCCATGCACTCCTCGGGCGTGATCGGCCAGCCGGCCTCGTTCAGCATGGCGCACAGCACGCCGTTGGTGATGGGCTCGCTGTCCACCAGCACGCCATCGCAGTCGAAGAGGACCGCGTCGAAGGCGGGCATGCCGCGGGGGTTCGTCTCGTCCATCGATCGGGAAAGCCAGGAAGAAAGGGTCACAACAGGCTGTCGGGCGGGTCGTGCAGCACCATCTCGCACTCCGGGCCATAGAGGACGGACTGGTCGCGCCCGCACTGCTTGGCACGGTACAGCGCCGCATCGGCCTGGCGGAACAGGGCATGGGCCGCATCCACGCCCGAGCGCGGGACGCCGGTGGTGGCCTCGCGCCCTGCCGGCTGGATGCTGGACACGCCCACGCTGATGGTGACGATCCCGTCCCCGCTGCCCCGCGCATGTTCGACGGCCAATCCGCGCACGGCCTCGCGCAGCCGTTCGGCCACGAGCCACGCCTGCTCGCCGCTGGCGCCGGGAAGCAGGACGGCGAACTCCTCTCCACCGTAGCGCGCGACCACGTCCCCGGCGCGCCCCATGGCCGTCAGCAGGGCCTGCCCGACATTTTGCAGGCAGCGGTCGCCCGCCATGTGGCCGTAGTGGTCGTTGAAGGCCTTGAACCGATCCACGTCGATCATCAGGAGCGCCAGCGGCGACCCTGCGCGGCGGGCGCGCTCCCATTCGAAGGCCACGTGCTCGTCCAGCGCCAGCCGGTTGGCCAGCTGCGTCAGCGGGTCGACCCGCACCTGGGCCTCCAGCGCCGTGCGGTAGCGCTCGAGCTGCTCCTCGGCCTGGCGGCGCTCGGTGATGTCCTGCACCGTTCCGGTCATGCGGGGGCGCTCGCGCCCCTGGGCGTCGCCGTACTCGGCATGCACCTCCATCCACCGCTCGTGCGCATCGCTGGCGCGGCGGACGCGGTACTGCACGCGCAGTGCGCTGCGCTGCGCCATGGCCTCGCCGTGCACGCGCAGCATCTCCTCCCGGTCGTCCGGGTGGAGCATGTCGATCCACTGCCGCAGGCCCATCTCCCCTTCGCCCGGCAGGCCAAAGATGGCGCTGGCCATGGTCGACATCAGGAACACGCGCCGCTCTGCGTCGTACACGAAATAGCCTACCGAGGCCGCCCGTTGCGCTGTCTCCAGCCAGCGCATGTGCTGCTCCAGCCGCTGCTTGAGGGCACGCTCGCGCCGCCAGGCGCGCCAGCGCCACAGCACGACCGAGCCGCCCAGCAGCAGCAGCGCCAGGCTCGCCGCCAGGGCCAGCGCCAGCCACTCGCGCCGCTGCGCCTCCGTGAAAGCCTCGGCCTCGTCGATTTTGGAGATGAGCAGCCAGGTGGTGCCCGGCACGGCGCTGGCGGTGGCCAGCACCCGCTCTCCGCGGTAGTCCGTGCCGTAGAGCGTGCCGCGCGAGCCGGCGGTGGCCAGCGCAACGGTGGCGTCTACCCCTCCCCCCGCGGGCATGCGCAAGGTGAGGGGCGCATCGTCCCGATGGC
This sequence comes from Melaminivora alkalimesophila, assembly GCF_000282995.1. GTDB lineage: Bacteria > Pseudomonadota > Gammaproteobacteria > Burkholderiales > Burkholderiaceae_C > Melaminivora > Melaminivora alkalimesophila. The sequence goes on along the minus strand of NZ_ALEE01000561.1, from coordinate 9,860 downwards.
GCAGTGGACTGAGGAACACCACCTCCTCGCCGCGGCGCTCCACCAGCAGCGACTCGGCCGTCTGGCTGCCGTTGGGCCAGGTGGCCAGGAGGGGATAGAGGGTGGTGCGCGCATCCACCACCAGCCACACGGCGCCCAGCGGCTGGGCGCCTTCGAACAGGGGCGCCAGCAATCCGAAATAGGGAAAGGCGAACATACCGTCCCGCTGCAACCCGATGACACCGGGCTGCGCCAGCGCCAGCGCGGCACGCAACGCATCGCGCTCGGCCGCAGGCATGGCGCCCTTCAGCGGGCCGTCGGGCCCCAGCAACAGCTGACCCTGGGGGTCCACCAGGTAGGCGCCGGTGTATTGCAGGTGCTCGACCAGGGAGCGCAGCCGTTCGCGCAGCGGCACGGCATCGGCCGGCGCCCGCGTGCGCCGCCAGCGCGCCATGGCAGCAGCCAGCAGGCCGTCGTCCGTCACCGCTGCCGCCTCTCCCATGCGCCGCTGGCGCCAGCTGTCCACGCTCTTGACCTGCAGCTGGTTGATCGCCCCGAGTCCGCCCTCGATCACATGGCGGTAGCGCAGCTCCCGCTCCTGGTAGACCGAGCGCGCCCCCAGCACCAGGCTGGCGCACGCCAAAAGCACCAATATGGGCCACAGCCACCATCCATGCGGCGCCGCAATCGCGCGGGCAGCAAGGGAAGGGGGGCGGGGGCGGCGGGACAAGGTGCGGCCTGCAAGGGAGGTGGCGCTACTATTGTCGTTGTCTCTGCGTTGCAGGCCAGAGGATTTCCCGCATGACCGCCACCCCCTCCGCCCTTGCGGCCCCGCTCGCCGCGGCGCCGCTTCCCGCGCTCACCCGCCGGGCGTGCCTGGCACGCGCTGCCATGCTGTGCGCCCTGCCGGGCATGGCGGCACCGGCCCAGGCACAGGCACAGCCGGGCAACGGCCAGCGCGCGGCCATCCTCAATCTGTCCCTCGAGCCCGACAGCCTGGACCCCACCATGGCCGCCGCCGCCGCCGTGGGCGAGGTCACGCACTACAACATCCTGGAGGGCCTGACGAAGATCGAGGAGAACGGCAACGTCACGCCGCTGCTGGCCGCCTCCTGGGAGACGGACCCAGGCGGGCAGAGCTACCGCTTCCGCCTGCGCGAAGGGGTGCGTTTCCACGATGGCAGCGCGCTGGATGCAGACGCGGTGCGTTTCTCCTTCGTGCGCGCAGCCGCCCCGGGCTCCACCAACAAGGCGCGGCGCGCCCTCTTTGACAACATCGCCACCGTCGAGACCCCCGACGCCCATACCGTCGTGCTGAACCTGCACCGGCCGGATGCGCACCTGCTGTTTCGCCTCGGGGAGTCCACGGCCGTGGTCCTGCACCCGAACAGCGCGGGCCAGGCCGCAAGGGCACCAGTGGGCACGGGGCCCTACCAGGTCAGCGGGCAACAGCGCGGGCACAGCATCGCGCTCGCCCGGGCGCCGCACGCCCGTGCCGCGCAGCAGGTGCGGCTCGACGGGGCGGTCTTTCGCTTCATCCACGACCCGGCCGCGCGGCAGGCGGCGCTGGACGCCGGCGAAGTCGATCTGTTCTTTCAGTTCGCGACGCGCGGCCTGCGCCACTTCCAGGACAACGCGCGCTACCAGGTGCTGATCGGCAGCTCCAGCGGAAAGGGCATGCTGGCGCTCAACCACCGCCGCGCCCCCCTGGGCGACGTGCGGGTGCGGCGCGCCATCACGCACGCCATCGATCGCGCTGGGTTCATTCGCCAGGCGCTGGACGGCCATGGCGTCGCGATCGGCAGCCATTTCGCCCCGACCGACCCGGGCTACCTGCACCTGGACAGCCTCTACCCGTACGACCCGCAGCGTGCGCGTGCGCTGCTGCGCGAGGCGGGCGTAGCGACGCCCCTGCGCCTGGAGCTGGCGCTGCCGCCCGTGCCCTACGCGCAGGCCGGGGGGCCGATCGTCGCGCAGGACCTGGCGCGGGTCGGCATCACTGCGCAGCTGCGGCCGCTGCCGTGGCACGAATGGCTGGCCGGCCCGTTCCGCGGGGACTTCGACATGACGATCATCAACCACGTCGAGCCGCTGGATTACCTGATCTACACCGACCCGGACTACTACTTCGGCTACGACAGCGCGGAGTTTCGCCTCCTGGCCACGCAGCACGCACAGGCCAGCCACCCGCGCGAGCAGCAACAGCTGTTTGCCCGCCTGCAGCGCCACTTGGCGCACGATGCCGCCAACGCCTGGATCTTCACCCCCAACCTGGTCACGGTGGTGCGCAAGGGCCTGCGCGGTGCATGGATGAATTACCCCATCTTTGCGCACGACATCGGCGCCATGTGGTGGGAATGAGGGGCTGCCCGCGCTGCGCCCGCCGTGGCGCGCGGGGCCTCAGGCCAGCGCGCGGGCGATGATGATCTTCTGCACGTCGCTGGTGCCCTCGTAGATCTGGCACACGCGCACGTCGCGGTAGATGCGCTCGACGGGGAAGTCATTCACCACGCCATAGCCACCCAGCGTCTGGATCGCCGCGCTGCACACCCTTTCCGCCATCTCGCTGGCGAACAGCTTGGCCATGGCGGCCTCCTTCAGGCACGGCCGGCCCGCGTCGCGCAGGCTGGCTGCGTGCCAGATGAGCTGGCGCGCCGCCTCGATCTGCGTCGCGCACTCCGCCAGGCGAAAGCCCACCGCCTGGTGCTGGAAGATCGGCTGGCCGAAGGCCTCGCGCTCCTTGGAATACTGCAGCGCGAACTCGAAGGCCGCACGCGCCATGCCCACGCTCTGCGCGGCGATGCCGATGCGCCCGCCCTCCAGCGCCGACAAGGCGATCTTGTAGCCCTCGCCCTCGGCGCCGATCAGGTTGGCGGCCGGGATGCGGCAGCCGTCGAAGTGGATCTGCGCCGTGTCGCTGCTGTGTTGACCGAGCTTGTCCTCCAGCCGCGCGACCACGTAGCCCGGCGCGTCGGTGGGCACCAGGAAGGCGCTCATGCCGCGCTTGCCGGCCGCCTTGTCGGTCACGGCGATCACGATCGCCACCTGGCCGTTCTTGCCGCTGGTGATGAACTGCTTGACGCCGTGGATCACATATTCGTCGCCCTCGCGCACCGCCGTGGTGCGCAGCGCCGACGCGTCCGAGCCCACGTGCGGCTCGGTCAGGCAGAACGCGCCGAGCATCTCGCCGCGCGCCAGGGGCACGAGCCACTGGCGCTTCTGCGCCTCGCTGCCGTAGCGCAGCAAGATGGCGTTGACCGGGCAATTGGTGACACTGATCGCCGTGCTGGTGCCGCCATCGCCGGCGGCAATCTCCTCCAGCACCAGCGCCAGGCTGACATAGTCCAGCCCGGCGCCGCCATATTCCTCAGGCACGCAGATGCCATAGGCGCCCAGCTCGGCCAGGCCGCGGTGCACCTCGCGTGGAAAGCTGCGGTCGCGGTCCCACTGCGCGGCGTGCGGCGCGATCTGCCCCTGCACGAATTCGCGCATGGCATCGCGGATCATCTCCTGGTCCTGTGTCAGCAGCATGGCCGGTGTCTTCCTCTGTTTTCGCCAAAAAAATGGGGCGCGCCGCGGCTCACCAGCTATCGGCGCGCCGCCCGTCGTGGTGCAGCAGGCGCCCCTTGTCCGCGGGGGTCAGGCCCGCCAGCACCTGCCGCATGCCGCGCACGCTCTCCTGCACCCCCAGGGGCGCCGTCTCGCCGCCCATGTCGGTCTGGACCCAGCCCGGGTCGATGGTGACCAGCGTGGCCTGCGGGTAGTCGTGCTGCGCCGCCGCCACCGCCATGTTCAGCGCTGCCTTGCTGACCCGGTAGAGCCACGCATTGCTGGCGCCCACGCGGCCGATTTGCGACATCGAGGACGACAGAAAGGCGAACACGCCGCCCGCCTCGGCCACCAGCGGCGCCACCTGCGGCAGCGCCTGCATCGCGCCGAGCACGTTGGTGTGCATGACGGCATCGAAGTCCTCGCGCGTGGGCGGGGTGCGCGCATCGGGGCGGCGGATCACGCCGGCCACGTACAGCGCCACGTCCGGGCGCTCGCCATCGAGCATCCAGCCCAGCCCGCTCACGCTGGCGGGATCGCACACATCCACAGTCAGCGCCTGCGCGCCCAGCGCCTGCACGCGCTCGCGGCCTGCAGCATCGCGCACCGTCGCCAGCACGCGCCAGCCCGCCTCGCAGTACTGGCGCACGAACTCCAGGCCGATGCCGCGCGAGGCGCCGATCACCAGGGCCAGCGGCATGTCCGCCCCTTCCGATGTCGCCCGCACTCAGACCAGCTCGACGGCCATCGCCGTGGCCTCGCCGCCGCCGATGCACAGCGTGGCCAGGCCCTTCTTCTTGCCCTGCCTCTTCAGCGCGTACAGCAGCGTGACCAGGATGCGCGCGCCGCTGGCACCGATCGGGTGGCCCAGCGCACAGGCGCCGCCGTGCACGTTGACCTTCTCGTGCGGCACGCCCAGGTCCTTCATCAGCGCCATGGGCACCACGGCAAAGGCTTCGTTGATTTCCCACAGATCCACGTCGTCCACCTTCCAGCCGGCCTTTTTCAGCACCTTCTCGGTCGCGCCGACCGGGGCGGTGGTGAACCACTCGGGCTCCTGCGCATGCGTGGCGTGGGCGACGATGCGCGCCAGCGGTTTGGCACCCAGCTCCCTGGCGGTGGATTCGCGCATCAGCACCAGGGCCGCGGCGCCGTCGTTGATGCTCGAGCTGGATGCCGCCGTGATGGTGCCGTCCTTCTTGAAGGCCGGCCGGAGGCTGGCGATCTTGTCCAGGCGCGCCTTGGCCGGGCCTTCGTCCTCGCTCACCGTGACCTCGCCCTTGCGCGTCTTCACGGTGACGGGCGTGATCTCGTCCTGGAATGCGCCGGTCTTCGCCGCTTCCTGGGCGCGCTGCACGCTGGCCGTGGCGAAGGCGTCCTGCTGCTCGCGCGTGAACTGGTACTTGGCGGCGCAGTCCTCGCCGAAGGTGCCCATGGAGCGGCCGGGCTCGTAGGCATCCTCCAGGCCGTCGAGCATCATGTGGTCATAGACCTTGTCGTGGCCCATGCGGTAGCCGCCGCGGCCCTTCTTCAGGAGGTAGGGCGCGTTGGTCATGCTCTCCATGCCGCCGGCGACCACCACGTCGCGGCTGCCCGCCACCAGCTGGTCGTGCGCCAGGATGGTGGCCTCCATGCCGGCGCCGCACATCTTGGACAGCGTCACGGCACCGGTGCTGCGCGGCAATCCGGCCGCATGGCCTGCCTGGCGCGCCGGCGCTTGGCCCTGGCCGGCCATCAGGCAGTTGCCGAACAGCACCTCATCGACCTTCTCGGGGGCGATGCCGGCGCGCTCGACCGCCGCGCGGATGGCCGCGCCGCCCAGCTCCCAGGCCTGCAGCTCGGCGAAATCGCCCTGGAAGGCGCCCATGGGCGTGCGCGCAGCACCGACGATGACGATGGGGTCGTGGTTCTGGGGGGAAGTCATGGCATGGCTCCTGTGGATGATGAAGAGGCAGGGGGTGAAAGGGACGCCGCGGCAGGCCCGCCCGCGCCGAAGCGCCGCTGCACGTCGTAGGGGAACACGTCATAGACATGCCCGGCCTGGATGCGTTCCTTGTGCGACTGCCAGAAATCCACATCCAGCAGGTCCGCATGGTGGCGCAGGAAGATCTCGCGCACCGCCGGGTTGCCCAGCAGGAAGGGCGCGAAGGTTTCGGGAAAGACATCGCGCGGCCCCACCGGCCACCAGACCTCGCCCGAGAGCTCGTCCTCCTCGGTGCGCGGCGGCGGCACGCGCCGGAACTCGCAGTCCGTGAGGTATTCGATCTCATCGTAGTCGTAGAACACGACCTTGCCGTTTCTCGTGATGCCGAAATTCTTCCACAGCATATCGCCGGGGAAGATGTTCGCCGCCACCAGGTCCTTGATGGCGTTGCCGTACTCGACCACGGCGTACTCCAGCGCGCGCCGCACCTCCGGCTTGTCCAGCCCGGCATCGAAGCACTCCTGCAGATGGATGTTCAGCGGGATCATGCGCCGCTCGATGTACAGGTGGCGGATGATGACCTCCTGGCGCCCGTCGCCATCGCGGTCGCTGATCTCGATCTGGCTGGGCGCGTGGCGCTGGATCTCCTCGATCAGCTCGTCGGAGAAGCGCTCGCGCGGGAAGGCCACCAGGCTGTATTCCAGCGTGTCGGCCATGCGCCCCACCCGGTCGTGCTGCTTGACCAGCAGGTACTTGGCCTGCACCTGCTCGCGCGTCGTCTCCTTCGGCGCCGCGAAGCGGTCGCGGATCAGCTTGAACACGTAGGGGAAGCTCGGCAGGTCGAACACCAGCATGACCATGCCGGGGATGCCCGGCGTGATGCGCAGCTGGTCGCTCGAATAGCGCAGGTGGTGCAGGAAGTCGCGGTAGAACAGCGTCTTGCCCTGCTTGGCCAGACCGAGCGCCGTATAGAGCTCGGCGCGCGGCTTGCGCGGCATCAGGCTGCGCAGGAACTGCACGTACGCGCTCGGCACTTCCATGTCGACCATGAAGTACGCCCGCGCGAAGGAGAACAGCATCTGCAGGTCGTCCTCCCCGAACAGCGCCGCGTCGATCACCAGCCCGCCGCGCTCGCCGTGCAGGATCGGCAGGGCGAAGGGGATCTCGGCAAAGCCGTTGATCAGCCTGCCCACCACGTACGCACCCTTGTTGCGAAAGAACAGGCTGGAGAGCACCTGCAGCTGGAAATTGCGCCGCAGCCGCGCCGACCCGAGCCGCTCCTGCATGGCGCCCACCACCCGGTCGACGTCGCGCTCCAAGTCCTCGAAGGGACGCTGGATATCGAAGTCGGCCACCATCTGCAGCACCGGCTCGCGCAGCGCACCGCCCTGCGGGTAGTAGGCGCGGTAGGTCGGACGGGCCCCCGGCGCGTCGCTCTCCAGGTACTCGGTGCTCACCGCCGGGCGCACGAAGATGAACTCGTTCTGAAAGTGCGTGCGGTGCAGGATCTTGGTCGTGACCGAGTTGAAGAAGGTCTCGGCCAGCTCCGGCTGCAGGTGGTTGACCATCAGGCCGATGTAGTGCAGCTTGGCCTGGTGCCAGACGTCCATCGGCAGGCGGCCGGCGCCGAATTCCTTGTCCAGCCGGCGCACGCACTCGCGCACCCGCAGGTCGTAGAACTCGATGCGCTCGCGCTGCGCGCGCTGCTGGCCGTGCCAGTCCGCCGTCTCGAAACGGTGCTTGGCCCGGGCCGACTCGGCCCGGAACAGCCGGTAGTGCCGGTTGAAGCCGTCCATCATCGCCCGGGCGATGGCATGGGCTTGCGGTGCATCCAGGCGTTCGGGAAACATGGCCTCGACAGCGCGGGAGAGCGAAGGTCGGGCGGGAGCCGCGCGGGCGGTGGAGCGCGGCGCCTCAGGCGCGCGGGCGGCTGGCCACCAGATCGACCGCGCGCCGCTGCACCTCGCACACCCCGCCAGCGCCCGGCACGGTCATCTGCAGGTTGGTGATCAGGCCATTGTGCAGGCTGTAGCACCAGCCGTGCAGCGTGATCTTCTGGCCACGCGCCCAGGCGTCGTGCAGCACCGTGCTCTGCGCGACGTTCACCACCTGCTCGATCACGTTGAGCTCGCACAGCGCGTCCAGGCGCCACTGCGGCGACAGCCCGTCCAGCAGCCCGGCATACTTGTCGCGGATGTCCTTCACGTGCCGGATCCAGTTGTCAGCCAGGCCCACGCGCACGCCCTCCAGCGCCGCGCGCACGCCGCCGCAACCGTAATGGCCGACCACCATCAGGTGCTCGACCTTGAGCTGGTCCACGGCGTACTGGATGGTCGACAGGCAGTTCAGGTCACTGGGCACCACCACGTTCGCCACGTTGCGGTGCACGAACACCTCGCCCGGCTCCAGGCCCGTGATCTGGTTGGCCGGCACGCGGCTGTCCGAGCAGCCGATCCACATGAAGCGCGGCTGCTGCTGCGCCAGCAAGCCGGTGAAAAAGCCCGGTCGCTCCCGCTCCATCCGCTCGGCCCATTGCTGGTTGTGCACAAACAGCTCTTCGATGGAGGTGGTGGTCATCCTGTGGTCCTTTGGTTGGGTGGAAGAAAGGGGTGGGTGCGGCCGCGCGCCGGGCGCTCAGCAGGTCTCGGCAAACAGCTCGCGGCCGATCAGCATGCGGCGGATCTCGCTGGTGCCGGCGCCGATCTCGTACAGCTTGGCATCGCGCCACAGCCGCCCCAGCGGGTACTCGTTGATGTAGCCGTTGCCGCCGAAGATCTGGATGCCCTCGCCCGCCATCCAGGTGGCTTTCTCGGCCGTCCACAGGATGACGCTGGCGCAGTCCTTGCGCACCTGGCGCACGTGCTCGGTGCCGAGCATGTCCAGGTTCTTGGCGACAGTGTAGGCGAAGGAGCGCGCCGCCTGCAGCACGGTGTACATGTCGGCGACCTTGCCCTGGATCAGCTGGAACTCGCCGATGCTCTGGCCGAACTGCTTGCGGTCGTGGATGTAGGGAATGACGTTGTCCATGACGGACTGCATGATGCCCAGCGGCCCGCCGGTGAGCACGGCGCGCTCGTAGTCCAGGCCGCTCATCAGCACCCTGGCGCCGCCATTGACCTGGCCCAGCACGTTCTCGGCCGGCACCTCGACGTTCTCGAACACCAGCTCGCCCGTGTGGCTGCCGCGCATGCCCAGCTTGTCGAGCTTCTGCGCGATGGAAAAGCCCTTCATGCCCTTCTCGATCAGGAAGGCCGTGACGCCGCGCGCGCCCAGCTCGGGCTCGGTCTTGGCGTAGACCACCAGCGTGTCGGCATCCGGGCCGTTGGTGATCCACATCTTGTTGCCGTTGAGCAGGTAGTAGCCGCCCTTGTCCTCGGCGCGCAGCTTCATGCTGATGACGTCGGAGCCCGCGCCCGGCTCACTCATGGCGAGGGCCCCCACGTGCTCGCCGCTGATCAGCTTGGGCAGGTACTTGGCCTTCTGCGCCTCGTTGCCGTTGCGGTTGATCTGGTTCACGCACAGGTTGCTGTGTGCGCCGTAGGACAAGCCTACCGAGGCGCTGGCACGCGAGATCTCCTCCATGGCCACCATGTGCGCCAGATAACCCATGTCGGCGCCTCCGTACTGCTCCGGCACGGTGATGCCGAGCACCCCCAGGCCGCCGAGCTTTTCCCACAGGTCCATCGGGAACTGGTCGCTGCGGTCGATCTCTGCCGCGCGCGGAGCGATCTCGGCCTGGGCGAACTCGCGCACCGCGTCGCGCAGCGCATCGATGTCCTCGCCCAGCTGGAAGTTCAGGCCTGGCAACTGGGTGGCAATGCTCATGGAGGGCTCCTTGGAACGGGTCGATGATGACGTTTACGTAAACGTCAATTATCCAACACTTCCCTCGTCGGTGGTACCGATTTTTCGCAGCAGCTCCTGCGCCTCGCGTTCGTGCTCGCGCACCTCGTCGAGGTTGGCCTGCAGGTCGGTCATCTGCGCTTCCAGCTGACGGCGGTGGGCCGCCAGGGCCTCCAGGAAGCGGCGCAGCTGCACCTCGGTGTCGCGCGGGCTGTCGTAGAGGTCGATGATCTCCTTGGCCTCGGTCAGGGACAACCCCAGGCGCTTGGCGCGCAGGGTCAGCTTCAGCCGCGTGCGGTCGCGCGCCGAGTAGACGCGCACGCGCCCGCCGGGGCCCGAGCGTTGCGGCTGCAACAACCCCATGTCTTCGTAGAAACGCATGGCGCGGGTCGTGAGGTCGAACTCGCGCGCGAGGTCACTGATGGAATAGGTGGCCATGGGCAGGCAAGGGGCGGTGCGGCGGCAGCCTCACGTTGACGTAAACGTCAATCCTAGCGCAAACCGCGGCTTGGCCAGTGCCGGGCAGCACCAGAACGCAAAAAACCGCCCGACTGTTTTCACAGTG
>NZ_ALEE01000560.1 GCF_000282995.1 Melaminivora alkalimesophila | reverse complement strand
CGCCGCCGTAGGCGGTCGGCTGCGACGAGTAGTTAGTAGGATCAATGCTTAACAAGTACGACTCTGACTTATCCAATTGATCTTCGAAATTTTCGAAAGAGACTCTCCGCTAAATCGCAATATATATTCGTGTGTACTTATACCTGTATATCCACCGTAAACATTTTTTGCGTTGTATTCGACACATACTATCCAGGCTTTTTCCTGTGCCCGGCCGGCGGTAATGCCGGTGACAATTTCCGGGCCGGATATGATGGAGAATGCCTTTAGACTTTCAGGATCTCGTAAACCTCTATGCAAATCTTGCAAGATAAAAGATCGAGTTTGCTCAAGACTTGGTTTTGGACCTTCTTCATGCAAAATTAGATTCTCAAATCCGGTGGTGCAAGCCGTCATCATCAAAACCGGAACGATGGTGGAAAGTGTCTTGCGCATATGCATCGATTTTCTAACGGCCAAAGTAAGCGGCCGGCCGAACGCCAGTCCGCTTGAGCGTAATGTTAGGGCTCATGGGTTGTTTTCCTCAGTTGGCTTGTCTACGATTCTTTTGTTAGCCTCATCTTTTAGCAGACCCGAGTAGAGGCCTCCAAGCGTTACCAAGAAAAACGGCACCAGGAAATACCAGTCGAGGTCTGGAAAAAAATAATGCACTCCGTATGTGGCTGCGCTCGCTATAACAAGTGATATGTAGGAAATTATTTCACTTTTTTTCACGTAATTCACCCTCTAACTAGAATTAGACGACACCCAGCAGGCGTCATCTTGCACAATAACATCTGGCGCCGCCGGCCAGCCTCCTCGTAAACACGGACTTGTCACTCATTTAGGCAAACCTAAAATTTCGCGGATGGTGTTCCGCTCCACCATATCAAGAGAAGAGACCTTTCCGTGCCGCCCACCCAACCTCCAAAGCTCCTGGATCGCATGCGCGACCATCTGCGCACGCGTCACTACAGCATCCGGACTGAACAGGCGTACCTCGACTGGGTTCGACGTTTCATCTTGTATCACAAAAAACGCCATCCACAAGAGATGGGTGCGCCCGAGGTGGAGGCGTTCTTGACCCACCTCGCGGTAGATCGACAAGTGTCGGCTTCCACGCAGAACCAAGCCAAGGCGGCGATCCTGTATCTCTACAAGCAGGTGTTGGCCATCAATCTCCCTTGGCTCGATGAGGTTGTACAGGCCAAGCGCCCGCAGCGGCTGCCAGTGGTGCTGACCCCCAGCGAGGTGCGAGCGCTGCTCATGCACATGGACAACGCCGCGATGGGCTTGATTGCCCGTTTGCTCTACGGCACCGGCATGAGATTGATGGAAGCGCTGCGCCTGCGCGTAAAAGATGTGGAGTTCACGCGGCGCGAGATCATCATTCGCGAGGGCAAGGGCGGCAAAGACCGGGTGACCGTCCTGCCAGAAAACCTGATCGAGCCACTGCAGGCACAACTGCATAAGGCACAAGCACTGCATCAGAAAGATTTGGCTGCCGGGCTGGGCCGGGTACATCTGCCGCACGCGCTGGCGGTGAAATACCCGAATGCCGACAAAGCCTGGGCCTGGCAGTGGGTGTTTCCCTCACCCGTGCGCTCCATCGATCCGCGCCCGGATGCGCGCACTGGTGAATTGCTGGAGCGACGCCATCACGTTTATCCTGAGTCGGTACAGCGCGCAGTACGCGAGGCAGGAAAACTGGCGCAGATCGATAAACCGGTTTCACCACATGTATTGCGCCATTCTTTTGCCACACACCTGCTGCAATCGGGCTACGACATCCGCACGGTGCAGGAATTGCTGGGCCATGCGGACGTTAGCACCACCATGATTTACACCCACGTATTGAACAAGGGTGGGCGCGGCATCTTGAGCCCACTGGATGCACTTTAAAGAAACAAAAATTCCACGAACAAAAAAGCCGCTTCTGAATGAGAGCGGCTTTTTGCGGGTAACCGGTTATCCGATCAGCGATCAGACCCCATCCCACCGCCTGAGCACCAGCGACGCATTCGTCCCGCCAAAGCCAAAGCTGTTGGACAGCACCTGCGTCAACTGCGCGTCGCGCGTCTGGGTCACCAGCGGCATGTCGCCCAGTTCCGGATCCGGCGTTTCCACATTGATCGACCCGGCGATGAAGCCCTTCTGCAGCATGATGAGGCAATAAATCGCCTCCTGCACGCCCGTGGCGCCCAGCGAATGCCCGGTCAGCGACTTGGTCGAGGAAAACGGCGGCACCGCATCGCCAAACACCTGCCGCATGGCCCGCACTTCCTGCATGTCGCCCACAGGCGTCGAGGTGCCATGCGTGTTGATGTAGTCGATCGGCCCATCCAGCCCCTCGATGGCCTGGCGCATACAGGCCACGGCGCCCTCGCCCGACGGCGCCACCATGTCCTCGCCATCGCTGGTGGCGCCAAAGCCCACCACCTCGGCCAGGATGGTCGCGCCTCTTCCTATAGCGTGCTCCAGGCTCTCCAGCACCACCGCACCGCCGCCGCCGGCGATGACGAAGCCGTCGCGGTTCGCGTCGTAGGCGCGCGAGGCGCGCTCGGGCGTGGCGTTGTACTTGCTGGACATCGCGCCCATGCCGTCGAACAGCAGCGCCATGCCCCAGGACATTTCCTCGCCTCCGCCGGCGAACATCACGTCCTGCATGCCCCACGCGATCTGCTGCGCCGCGGCGCCGATGCAGTGCGCCGAGGTGGAGCAGGCCGAGGTGATGGAGTAGTTGATGCCCTTGACCTTGAAGTTGGTCGCGAGGCACGCGGAAACCGTCGAGCTCATGCAGCGCGTGACCTGGTACGGCCCGACGCGGCGGATGCCCTTCTCGCGCAGCGTGTCGGCCGCCTCGATCTGGTTTTCCGGCGAGCCGCCGCCCGAGCCCATGAGCAGGCCGGTGCGCGGGTGGCTGATCTGCTCGGGCGCGAGACCCGACTGGGCAATGGCGTCTTCCAGCGCGATCTGCGCGTAGGCGGCCGCGTCGCCCATGAAGCGCAACTGCTTCCGGTCGATGCGCGCCTCCAGGTCGATCTCGGGCGTGCCGCCCACCTGGCTGCGCATGCCCAGCTCGGCAAACTTCGGCACGGCGCGGATGCCCGAGCGGCCCTCGCGCAGGGATTGCTCCACCGTCGCCAAGTCGTTGCCGATGCAAGAGACGATGCCCGCGCCGGTGATCACCACCCGGCGCCGGCCGTTGCGGTTGCTGCTGATGGTGCTGCTGCTCATGTCGCTGCTGCTTCCGTCTTTCCTTCCTCGCGCAGGAACAGGCCCACGCGCAGGTCATTGGCCACGTAGATTTCCTTGCCGTCGGCGAGCAGGCGCGCGTCGCCGATGGCCATGTTCAGCTTGCGTTTGATCACACGCTTGATGTCGATCTCGTAGGTCACGAGCTTGACGTCGGGGCCGACTTCGCCGGTGAACTTGACCTCGCCCGCGCCCAGGGCGCGCCCCCGGCCGGGCAGGCGCAGCCACGTCAGGTAGAAACCGATCAATTGCCACATGGCGTCCAGCCCCAGGCAGCCGGGCATGACCGGGTCGCCCTGGAAGTGGCACTCGAAGAACCACAGGCCCGGCTTCACGTCCAGCTCGGCCACGATCCTGCCCAGGCCGTGCGCACCGCCGTCGCTGTCGATGTGCGTGATGCGGTCGAACATCAGCATGGGGGGCAGGGGCAGGCGCCCGCTGTCCGGGGCGAACAACCGGCCTTCACCGGAGGCGATCAGTTGTTCGTACGAGAAGGATTCAGCCATTGTCTGTCGGTGGTGCGGGTAGGGGTTGGGGGCAGGCATGGGCGCGGGCCCGGCGCGAGGCGGCCACCCCCTCGTCGAAAGGGTCCATTATCCAGGGTCCGGGCCGCCTGAGCGTTGCGCAAGGGCAAGCTCGGCCGTGCCCGGCGCCTGGGCGCGTGGCGTCTCCTGCCCTTCAGTGTCCGCGGCGGCGGAGCCAGGCCAGGGCCAGCACGGCAAGACCGCCCAGCCACAGGGGCAGCAGGCCGGCGCGCGCTGCCCACCAGGCGTAGGGCGTGACCGCGCCGGTGCGGCCCTGCACCTGCGCCTCGAGGACGCCGCGCGTGTGCCCCGCGAGCCGGTGCGTGACGCGGCCGCGGTGGTCGATGACGGCGGTGGCGCCGGTGTTGGTGGCGCGCACCATCGGGCGCTCGAACTCCAGGGCGCGCAGGCGGCTGATGGAAAGGTGCTGGTCGATGGCGACGCTGTCGCCGAACCAGCCGATGTTGCTCAGATTGACCAGCACCGTGGGCGCCGTGGCCGGGTCGGCAAAGCGCGCGGCCAATTCCTCGCCGAACAGGTCCTCATAACAGATGTTCGGCGCCAGGCGCTGCCCCTGCCAGGCGAGCGAGGGCTGGCCCACGCCACCTCGGGCGAAGTCGCCGAGCGGGATGTGCATCATCTGCGTGAACCAGCGGAAAAAAGGCGGGATGAACTCCCCGAAAGGCACCAGGTGGTGCTTGTCGTAGCGGTAGGGCGGCGCCTGGCCCGCCGCGAAGCCGAGCACCGAGTTGGTGTAGCCCTCCTCGAAGCTGCCGAGCGGGATGCCCAGCAGGAGGGCCTGGTCGCCGGCGGTGTAGCGCTGCGCGATGCGTTCGAGATAACCGGGCACGAGCTGGCCGGGCAGCAGCGGAATGGCCGTCTCGGGCGCGACCACCAGTTGCGCCGAGGCGGCGCGCAGCTGCTCGCCGTACCAGCCCAGCGCGAGCGGGACGCCGCTGCCCGGCTGGAATTTTTCGTCCTGCGGGATGTTGCCCTGCAGCAGGGCGAGCGTGAAGGGCGCGCCGGCATCCACCGCGCCCGCCGCGGCGCGGCAATCTTCCCGCAGCGCGCACTCCCGCTGCCAGTCGAGCGCCCCCCAGGCCAGCAGCACGGCGAGCATCACCGCCCAGCTGCGCCAGCGTCCCAGGTCGCGCGGGCGCAGTTGCGCCAGCCCCATCGCCGCGGCGGCGGCAGCAAAGCCAATGCCATACACGCCAACACTGCGCGCCAGCACGGCCAGCGGCCCGTCCACGTGGGCGTAGCCCCCGGCGCCCCAGGGAAAGCCGGTCCACCACTGCCCACGCGCCAGCTCGGCGAGCAGCCACACGGCCGCGAACAGCAGCGCGTCCCACGCGCGCCCGCCCGTGCGCAGGCGGTGGAAGGCGGCGCAGGCGGCGGCGTAGTAGCTTCCCAGGAAAGCCGCCAGCGCCAGCACCGCAGCGGCCGCCAGCGGCGCGGCCAGGCCGCCGTAGGTGTGCATGGAGATGTAGAGCCACCAGAAGGTGCCGGCCAGCCAGCCGCAGGGG
>NZ_ALEE01000559.1 GCF_000282995.1 Melaminivora alkalimesophila | reverse complement strand
GCGGCTCGCCGCTGCCGGGCCAGGCGAGCGACAGGGCCTGCAGGAGGCCCCCCGCGCCCGCCAGCAGCCAGGGAGCGAGCCGGCGCACGGGCGCAGGTGCGGCGGGGCGCAGCGGGGCCATCAGGCGGCGGACTCGTCCTCGTCGCCCGCGGCTGGCGCCACCTTGAACCAGCGCACGGCCCCGCCCTTGGTGTGCAGCACGACGAACTTCAGGCCGCCGAGCACGGTGGTCTCGCCCTTGGCGGGCGCGCGGCCCAGTTCGTGGGCGATCAGGCCGCCGATGGTGTCGAATTCCTCGTCCGGGTCGCTGGAGGCCAGCTGCACCTCGAAGGCCTCGGCGACGCGCTCCACCGGCGTGTGGCCGCTCACGCGCCAGGTGCCGTCGGCCAGCGCGAAGATGTCGCCCTCGTCCTCGGGGATGTCGAACTCGTCCTCGATCTCGCCGACGATCTGCTCGATCACGTCCTCGAAGGTCACGAGGCCGGCGGTGCGGCCGAACTCGTCGATGACGATCGCCAGGTGGTTGCGCGTGGCGCGGAACTCGCGCACCAGCTCGTGCAGCCCCTTGCTCTCGGGCACGAACAGCGCCGGGCGCACCAGCGTGCGGATGCTCAGCTCGGGCGAGCGCCAGCGCTTGAGCAGGTCCTTGGCCAGCAGGATGCCGATGATGTTGTCGCGCGAGCCCTGGTAGACGGGAAAGCGCGAGTGCGCCGTCTGGATGACCTGGTGCATGAGCGCATCCACCGGCGCGTCGATGTCCAGCATGTCCATGCGCGCCGGCGGCACCAGCACGTCGTCGGCCGTCATCTCGGCCATGCGCAGCACGCGCTCGAGCATGATGCGCGCGTCGGCGTTGATGACCTCATTGTCCTCGGCCTCGGCCAGCGTGGCGATCAGCTCGTCGGTGGAATCGGGCCCGGGGTGGATGAACTCGATCAGGCGCTGCAGGATGGAGCGCTTGTCCTCCTTGCCATCGGAAGGGTGCGCAGGGTGCGGGTCGGACACGTCAGCGGAGCGTGCAAGGGTGGAACAAGGGTTCCTAGGATAGCGGATCGCCCAGGCCGCCGGCCGGCCCGGCAGGCGGGCCAACTATTCGGGCGCGCGCTCGCGGCCCTCGCGCACGCCCTGGCGGATCTCCTGCAGGTTCGCCAGCATCTTCCAGAACTGCCGGGCCTGCTTCTTGAGCTGGTAGTCCAGCTCGCCGTAGTGCTCGGCCACCAGGCGCGAGACGCGCGTGTCCAGCCCCGCGGGCGGCAGCTGCAGGTAGGCCTCGGATTCGTGGCCGTCCTGGTGCACGCGCGCGCCGGCGTTGCGCGCGATCTTCAGCATCGCCGTGTTCTCGCTGAGCGCGTGGATGAACATCATGCTCACGCCGCGGTGGCGCGCCAGCATCACGGCGCGCTCGAACAGCCGCGCGCCATAGCCGCGCCCGCGCGCGCTGGCCGAGACCGAGACGCCGAACTCGGCGCAGTTGGGCGCCCCCGCCGCGCCGCCGTAGGCGACTTGGGCCAGCGCGATCAGCTCCAGCTTGCGGTTGAAGATGCCGAACACCTCGTCGCGCTCGAAGTCCAGCAGGTCCACGTAGCGCTGCACCTGCTCGTCGGTGGCGGGGTAGCCGAAGCGCAGGTAGCGGTCGTGCTCGGACAGACCCAGCAGGTGCGCGGCAATGCGGGCGCGGTGCTGGGCGCCCAGCGGGCGGATGGGAACCGGAACGGAAGACGCCATGGCAAAACCTCGGTGGGAGCGCCCACGCAGGCGGGGCATGGCCGAGCCTGCGGGCAGGCAGGCGTGGAGCAAGGTCTCGGGTATGGGCATGGTGCGCCCATTCTAGGGTTTTCCCTAGGATTCTGCAGCGCCATGTTGCAATGCAGCAATGCCCCTGGGGGCATCCTTGCTCAAACCGGCACCGCCGTCGTGGCCTTGACGCGGTCGAGCACGAAGCTGGTCTTGCAGTCCTGCACGCTCGGGTGCTTGAGCAGGGTGTCCATGATGAAGCGGCTGTAGTGCCCCATGTCGGCCACCACCACGCGCAGCAGGTAGTCCATCTCGCCCGTGAGCGCGGCGCACTCGACCACCTCCGGCCAGGTCTGGACGCTGGCGCGGAACAGGTCCATGGGGTTGCGCTTGTGGCTCTCGGTGAGCTTTTCCAGGCGCACGTTCAGGTAGGCCGTCAGCCCCAGCCCCACCGCCTCCGGCCGCACCAGTGCCACGTAGCGGTCGATGATGCCCAGTTCCTCGAGGCGGCGCGTGCGGCGCAGCACGGCGCTCGCCGACAGGCCGACCTGCTCGCCGATCACGTCGTAGGTCTCGCGGCCGTTGTCCTGCAGCCTGCGCAGGATGGCACGGTCGAGCTTGTCAAGGATGGGGGGGCTGCGCTCCGTCATGGCGGCGGATTCTAGGCAGGCGCCGCGAAACCGGCCTCGGCACGATCCCTAACGCGATAGCCGTGCAAAGTGCATTGACAAATCGCAATATTCCTGCGCTCGCAACCACGATCTGCGCAATATTCGCCGGAAAAATGAGCCCCTGCCGGCCTACAGTCGATGGATTGAACCCTTTTTTCTGCCACCACACGACAGGAGACATGCCCATGACCGCCCCCCTGCCCACGCAAGCCGCCCAAGAGACCGCCGCCTGGGAGAACCCCATGGGCCTGATGGGCTTCGAGTTCGTCGAGTTCACCTCACCCGAGCCGGGCGTGCTGGAGAAGGTGTTCGAGCAGCTGGGCTTCACGCTGGTCGCACGCCACCGCTCCAAGGACGTGCTGCTGTACCGCCAGAACCAGATCAACTTCATCCTGAACCGCGAGCCGCGCAGCCTTGCCTCCTACTTCGGCGCCGAGCACGGCCCGTCCGCCTGCGGCCTGGCGTTTCGCGTCAAGAACGCCCAGCAAGCGTACAAGCGCGCGCTGGAGCTGGGCGCCCAGCCCATCGAGATCCCCACCGGTCCGATGGAGCTGCGCCTGCCGGCCATCAAGGGCATCGGCGGCGCGCCGCTGTACCTGATCGACCGCTTCGAGGATGGCAAGTCGATCTACGACATCGACTTCGAGTGGATCGAGGGCGTGGACCGCCGCCCGGTGGGCCACGGCCTGAACGAGATCGACCACCTGACGCACAACGTCTACCGCGGCCGGATGGAGTTCTGGTCGAACTTCTACGAGCGGCTGTTCAACTTCCGCGAGATCCGCTACTTCGACATCCAGGGCGAATACACCGGCCTGACCTCCAAGGCCATGACCGCGCCGGACGGCAAGATCCGCATTCCGCTGAACGAGGAAGCCAAGCAGGGCGGCGGGCAGATCGAGGAATTCCTGATGCAGTTCAACGGCGAGGGCATCCAGCACATCGCCCTGATCTGCGACAACCTGATCGAGGTGGTGGACAAGCTGGGCCTGGCCGGCGTGCCGCTGGCCACGGCGCCCAACGACATCTACTACGAGATGCTGGAGACGCGCCTGCCCGGCCACGGCCAGCCGGTGGAGGAACTGAAGGCGCGCGGCATCCTGCTGGACGGCACCACCGCCGACGGCACGCCGCGCCTGTTGCTGCAGATCTTCTCCACGCCGATGCTCGGCCCGGTGTTCTTCGAGTTCATCGAGCGCCGCGGCGACTTCCGCGACGGCTTCGGCGAAGGCAACTTCAAGGCGCTGTTCGAGTCGCTGGAGCGCGACCAGGTGCGCCGCGGCGCCATTCCGCAGGCCCAGTCGGCAGGCTGACCGCCCCGACCGAGGCGACAGCCACCCCGAGCGGCCGTTTCTATGCTCGATCGTTTTGTCCATCGATGAAGGGAAACGGAGGAATGGCAGTGTTGCACAGGCGTGAATGGAACCGAAGGGCAGGGTTGGCATGGTGCCTGGGGGCGCTGCGCTACGGCTCGGGCGGCAACGGCAGCATCGGCCACATCGCCGGCGAGATGTTCCAGTCGCTCACCAACACGCGCATGGCGCACCAGCCCTACGCGGGTGCCGGGCCGGCGCTCAAGGCCCTGCAGGAGGGCAGCGTGGCGCTGCTGTTCGACAACCTGGCGTCGTCGCTGCCGCTGATCCGCGAGGGCAAGCTGCGCGCGCTGGGCGTGACCTCGCTGGGCCCGGACGCGGCGCTGCCGCAGGTGCCGAGCATCAACAGCGAGGTGCCGGGCTTTCACGTCTCGACCTGGTTCGGCCTGTTCGCGCCGGCCGGCCTGCCCGAGGCGCAGGCACAGAAATACGCCAGCGCCTTCTCCGCCGCCATGCACTCGCCGCAGGGCCGCGAGCAGTTCAAGGCGATGGGTCTGGAGCCGCAGGAGCTGACGCTGGGCGGCTTCGGCAGCTTCGTGCAGTCGGAATACCGCAAGTACGAATTCCTGATCAAGGCCGCCAAGATCCGCCTTCAGTAGCCGGCGCGGCGCGGGTGGCCTGAACCTTCATTCCAAGGAGACACACCATGGCACAGACACCCGCCACCGGACAGACCCCCGTCGTCTACGGCGCCAGCGACCGCCCGCCGC
>NZ_ALEE01000558.1 GCF_000282995.1 Melaminivora alkalimesophila | reverse complement strand
CCGCCCGCCGCGCGGCGACTACAGCCGCGCGCGCGAGGACTACACCTGCGAGCAGAACTGGGCGGCCTACACCGCGACCGACCACGACACCTACCACCGGCTCTACCAGCGCCAGTCGGCCCAGCTGCCCGGACTGGCGAGCCAGGCCTTCATCGACGCGCTGCCGCTCCTGGGCGCCAAGGAACGCATCCCGCGCTTCGAGGAGGTGAACGAGCGCCTCTACAAGGCCACGCGCTGGGAGATCGTCACGGTGCCGGGGCTGATCCCCGAAGTGCCTTTCTTCCAACTGCTGGCGAACCGCAAGTTCCCGGTCACGGACTGGATCCGCAAGCCCGAGGAATTCGACTACGTGGTCGAGCCGGACGTGTTCCACGACCTGTTCGGCCACGTGCCGCTGCTGTTCAACCCGGTGTTTGCCGACTACGTGCAGCGCTACGGCGAGGGCGGCCTCAAGGCCGAGCGCCTGGGCGCCTGCGAGATGCTCTCGCGCCTGTATTGGTACACCATCGAGTTCGGCCTGATCCGTGAGGCGGACGGCCTGCGCGCCTACGGCGCCGGCATCCTCAGCTCGGCGGGCGAGCTGCCCTACTCGGTCCGCAGCCCCGAGCCGCTGCGCCTGCCGCTGGAGCTGCTGCGCACCATGCGCACGCGCTACAAGATCGACACCTACCAGCAGACCTACTTCGTGATCGACAGCTTCCAGCAGCTGTTCGACCTGACGGCGCAGGATTTCGCGCCGCTGTACGAGCAGCTGCGCGGCCTGCCCGAATTCACGGCGGACGGCCGCCCGGCAAGCGAGGCCGCGACGGCCGCGGGCTGAGCCGCCCTTCCCATTCCCGCAGAGCGCGCGCCGCCGTCATTCATCCAGCCACGCCAGGCACTGCGCCACCACCTCCGGGTAGAAGGCCAGCGCCACGTGCGGCACGCCCGCCAGGACGCGGTTGTCGGCGCCCTCCAGCCAGGCGGCGCGCGCCGGGTAGACCACGTTGTCGCCGTCCGATTGCCAGCACACGAAGCGCGCCCGCCGCGCCGCCGGCTCCGC
>NZ_ALEE01000557.1 GCF_000282995.1 Melaminivora alkalimesophila | reverse complement strand
CGCGGCGAGCGCGCGCAGCCAGGGACTGTCCGGCACCATCTGGCGCCCGTTGGTGCTGCGCGCGTGCTGCGCCGGCCAAGTGCCGTGGTGCGGCGTGCCGAGGGTGACGAGGCGGTGGGCGCGCTCCTCGGCCCCCGGGACGGCGCGCAGCCAGGCGCGGATCGCGAGTCCCCCCATGCTGTGGCCCACCACCAGCGGCGCGCGGCCCGTGGCGGCCTGCACCCGCTGCACGGCCGCCTCGATGGCGCCGGCGTAGTCATCGATGGAGCCAAAGGCCGGCTCCAGCGTCAGCGCAACGTAGGGATGGCCGCGCGCGCGCAACAGGCGCAGCCACGGCAGCCAGAAACCCCGGTTGCACAGGTAGCCGTGCACCAGCACCACGCCGCGCGCCGCCGGCTGGCCTGGCGCGGGCGGCGGCAG
>NZ_ALEE01000556.1 GCF_000282995.1 Melaminivora alkalimesophila | reverse complement strand
CCCCCCCCAGCCAGTCGGGCAGCGCGCGGTGGCGAAAGGGCTGCCACCAGCCGAACACCAGCGCCGCCCAGCGCGACTCGGTCCACCAGCCGCGCAGCAGCGCCCCGGCCGTGGGCCGCGGCTCGCCGGCGTGCGCCCGCACGGCCGCCATGAGCAGGAACTGCGGCAGCATCAGCAGGCGCGAGGCCAGCGGCACCGCGACCGGCCCGGCGAGCGCCAGCCAAGGCGAATTGCCACGCCAGGCGAGCCCCATCCACAGGGCGATCGCCAGCCCATGCGCCGCCACCAGCCAGCGCTGCCATCGCGCATTGCCCATCGTCCTTCGCCTCCGCTTTGCCATCCGGGCGGTCCGCTCCCGCCGCGCCCGGGCGCCGGCACAATCGCCCGCGGCCCGCGCGCACCGCGACCATACGCCACCGGCCCCCCCGCCGGCGCGCTGGTTGCGCCGGTGCCACGCGCGGGCGACGGGTACCCATAGCCCAGGCACGCCCGGTTCCGCGATGATCGGCGCACGCCTCCCACCATGGGCAAGATCCTGCGCCGCGCCCTGTGCGGCGATCGCCAACGTCCCCTCCTTTCTCCTGACCGCCGATGACCTCTGGTACCTCCCCCATCCTCCCTCCGCACATCACCGTCTTCGAGCGCGGCTGGCTGTCGGCCAACAACATCCTGTTCGCGGGCCCGGGCCCGGCCACCCTGGTGGACAGCGGCTACCACACGCACGCCGCCCAGACCGTCGCGCTGGTGGAGTCGGCGCTGGACGGGCGGCCGCTCGAGCGCCTGCTCAACACCCACCTGCACAGCGACCACTGCGGCGGCAACGCCTTGTTGCAACAACGCTGGCCGCAGCTGCAGACCCTGATCCCACCGGGCCAGTTCGCCCAGGTGCGCGACTGGGACCCGGTGGCGCTCAGCTACGTGCCGACCGGCCAGCAGTGTGCCCCGTTCCGTGCCGACGGCACCCTGGAGCCCGGCCAGGAGCTCGAACTGGGCGGGCGCATCTGGCAAGTGCACGCCGCGCCCGGGCACGATCCGCACGCGGTGCTGCTGTTCGAGCCCGAAGAGCGCGTGCTGATCTCCGGCGACGCGCTCTGGGAGCATGGCTTCGGCGTGGTCTTTCCCGAGATCGAGGGCGAAGGCGCCTTCGACGAGGTCGCGGCCACCCTGGACGCCATCGAGCGCCTCGCGCCCCTGGTGGTCATCCCCGGGCATGGCAGCGTGTTCGGCGACGTGCCCGAGGCGCTGGCGCGGGCGCGCAAGCGCCTGGCCGGCTTCGTCGCCGCGCCGCTCAAACACGCCCGCTACGCAGCCAAGGTGCTGCTCAAGTACAAGCTGCTCGAATGGCAGCACGTGGCACTGGCGGACGCCCTCGCATGGCTGCACGCCACGCCCTACTTCTCGGCGCTGCACGCGCGCTACTTCGCCGAGCTGCCGGCCGACGAGTGGGCGCGCACCTTGGTCGAGGAACTGGTCGCCGGCGGGGCCGCGCGGCGCGAAGGCGACCTGCTGGTGAACACATGAGAAGCGTTGCCCTGGAGCGACATTCCAGGGGAAATATTTCGCATCGCA
The DNA here is from genome assembly GCF_000282995.1 of Melaminivora alkalimesophila. Classification (GTDB taxonomy): domain Bacteria; phylum Pseudomonadota; class Gammaproteobacteria; order Burkholderiales; family Burkholderiaceae_C; genus Melaminivora; species Melaminivora alkalimesophila. The sequence continues at coordinate 3,686 of NZ_ALEE01000556.1, read as the reverse complement.
GAAAAAACACCCTCCGACAGCGGGTTCGTGTAAACGAGACTGATTCTCAATAATAATCGCGGCCGTTTGACCTGCCGTGTAAACCAACCAAGGAATCGCTCGCACATGCCCCGTTCTCCATCGCTGAAGAAACCCAAGAGCCTGCGCCTAGGCGCCGGTCTGTCGGCCGCCGCCTTGCTGCCCCTGTCGGCGCTGGCCCAGCCCGCCCAGCAGGCCGCCCCGGCTGCCGCGGCCGCCCTGCCGACCGTGACGGTGCAGGAACAGGCCATTGACCCCAACCCGAATGCCGAGGTCGGCGCACCCTACAAGGCCAAGACCTCGGCCGACAGCCGCTACACGCGCCCCCTGGCCGAGATCCCGCAGACCATCTCGGTGGTGACGGGCGAGGCCATCCGTGATTCCGGCCAGACGGACCTCAAGCAGATCCTGTCCGTGCAGCCCGGCATCACCCTGGGCACGGGCGAGAACGGCAACGCCTTCGGCGACCGCTACATCATCCGCGGCCAGGAGGCGCGCTCGGACGTGTTCGTGGACGGCCTGCGCGACCCGGGCATGACCACACGCGAGAGCTTCGCCATCGAGCAGGTGGAAATCACCAAAGGCCCGAACTCCAGCTTCGCCGGTCGCGGTTCGGCCGGCGGCGCGGTGAACGCCATCACCAAGCAGGCGACGCACGACTACAGCTTCACGCGCATCTCCGGTGGCCTCGGGACGGACAGCCACCGGCGCCTGGCGGTGGACGCCAACAAGGCCTTCAACGAAACCTTCGCCCTGCGCGCCAACGGCCTGCTGTCGAGCGAGGACGTGCCGGGGCGCAGCCCCTCCGAGCGCCAGCGCAACGGCCTGGCGCTGTCCGGCCTGTGGGCCCTGAACGAAGACCTGTCGGTCACGCTCGACTACTACGGCCTGCGCGCCAAGGACAAGCGACCCGACCTCGGCCACTACCTGGTGGGCACCGCGCCCGACCGCCATCCCGCCACCGGCGTGCCGGTGTACGCGCAGAACAGCGACTTCATCCGCTCCGACGTCGACACCCTCACGGCACGCGTCAACTACCGCTTCACCCCCGACGTGAAGCTCACCAGCCTCACGCGCTACGGCGAGTCGGACAACAGCTACGCCACCACCGGCGCCTCCAGCCGCGTGGTGCATGACGCGGCCGGCCGCCCGGCCTACACGGCGGGCGCGCTCGACGGCGGCCACACCGGCTGGCAGGAAGTGAAATACTTCGCGCACCAAAGCAACCTGCGCTGGGACAAGCAGATCGGCAACCTGAAGCACGAGTTCATCTTCGGCTTCGAATACACCGACCACAAGGTACTGTCGGGCAACTTCGGCGTGAGCAATACCGGCGCGTTCAACTGCCGCGCGCCCGGGCGCGACGGCGTGCTGCCCCCAGCCAACAACGCCTGGTGCATCACCGATGCGGCCGGCAACGTGGTACCGAACGTGAACGACCTGGCCGGCCGCAGCTACACGCGCCGGGGCTGGACGCGCGACTGGCGCGTGCGCACCGTCGCCCTGTCGGCCATGGACACGGTGGACCTGAGCGACCGCTGGACGCTGTTCGGCGGGCTGCGCGCCGACCACTACAAGCTGTCGATGCTCACGCGCAACAACCTCAAGGACGAGCTGACCGGCGACTACGGCTTCAGCGACACGCTGGTCAACGGCCACCTGGGGCTGAGCTTCAAGATCGACCCCACGGCCATGGTCTATGCCAGCTTCGGCACGGCGCAGGACATCAATGGCGGCGAGCCCGACACCGGCACCAGCAGCGGCTACGGCGGCCTGGTGATCCACGACGGCAAGGCCGCCGGCGCCAAGCCCGAGACCTCGCACAACTTCGAGATCGGCGGCAAGTGGAACGTGCTGGACGACAAGCTGCTGGCCACCGCCGCCCTGTTCCAGACCACCAAGCGCGACGTCATGGAAGGCACCGACTACGACACTGCCGGCACCTTCAACACCGGCCGCAACCGCGTGCGCGGCATCGAGCTGGGCCTGGCGGGCAACCTCACGCCGAAACTGGAGCTGCAGGCGGGCGCAGCCTTCATGAAGTCGCGCGTGCTGGCCTCCAGCACCCCCTCTCGCGTGGGCCTGCCGCTGTCGAATTTTGCCGACCGCACCGCCTCGGTGCAGGGCAAGTACCACCTGACGCGCAACCTGGAAGTGGGCGCCGCGGCGCGCTACGAGAGCAGCCGCTGCGGCGGTCAGCCCGACACCGGCGCCGACTTCCGCGATGGCGTGTGCAACAACCGCGTGCCGTCGTTTGCCGTCTATGACCTGTTCGCCAGCTACCGCATCAACAAGAGCGCGAACCTGCGCCTGAACATCCTGAACGTCACCGACAAGGACTACTTCACCGCCGTCTACCGCTCGGGCGCCTTCCTGTACAAGGGCGACGGCCGCGCGGTGCGCCTGACGCTGAACCTGGACCTGTGATGCACGGGCGGCCGTCCGGGCCAGAGGCCACGCCGGCTGAGCGCGTTCCCACGGGCGTGCACAACGCCGTCGACTACGAGCGCCTGGCGCCGCGCCACCTGGAGCCGGGGCGGCTGGCCTACATCGCCGGCGGCTGCGGCTGGGACCAGACGGTCGCCGCCAACCGGGCGGCGTTCGAGCACTGGGCCGTGCTGCCGCGGCTGCTGCGCGACGTGCGCCGCGGCCACGTGCGGCTGCACCTTGCCGGGCAACCGCTGGAGCACCCCTTCCTGCTGGCCCCGGTCGCGCACCAGCGGCTGGCGCACCCCGACGCGGAGATCGCCACCGCCCGCGCCGCCGAGGCGACCGGCACCTGCCTGGTGGCCAGCACCCTGTCGTCCGCCCCGTTGGAGGCCATCGCCCAGGCGGCGGGCAGCGGCCCGCGCTGGTTCCAGCTCTACCTGCAACCCGAGCGCGCCCACACGCTCGACCTGCTCTCGCGCGCCGAGGCTGCGGGCTTCTCGGCCATCGTGCTGACGCTCGACGCCAGCATCCAGCTGGCCAGCCGCAGCGCGCTGGCCGCCGGCTTCGTGCTGCCGCCCGAGTGCACGGCCGCCAACCTGGTGGAGTACGCGCCTTCCGCGCCGGCGCCACTGGGCCCGGGCGACAGCCGCATCTTCCAGGGCGCGATGCGCCACGCGCCCACCTGGGACGACCTGCAATGGCTGCTCGCGGCCACGCGATTGCCGGTGTGGATCAAGGGCGTGCTACATCCCGAGGACGCGCGCCAGCTGCAGGCCGCGGGCGCGGCCGGCCTCATCGTCTCCAACCACGGCGGACGGAGCCTGGACGGCGCGCCCGCGTCGCTGGCCATGCTGCCCGCGGTGCGCACCGCCGTGGGTGCGGACTACCCGCTGCTGCTGGATGGCGGCGTCCGCAGCGGGCTGGACGCCTTCAAGGCGCTGGCGCTGGGGGCCGACGCCGTGCTCATCGGCCGCCTTCAGATGTACGCCCTGGCGGCTGCCGGCGCGCTGGGCGTGGCCCACATGCTGCAACTGCTCGTCGAGGAGCTGCAGGCCTGCATGGCCCAGGCCGGCTGCGCCACGCTGGCGGACATCGGTGCCGAGGCGCTGGTGCCGGCCCTTCCCTTCACCGGAGCACCCTTCCCACCATGCTGATTTCCATCGACCAGGTCCTGTCCAAGGATGAAGTGCGCGCCTTCCGCGCCGAACTCGACGCCGCCGACTGGCAGGACGGCGCCG
>NZ_ALEE01000555.1 GCF_000282995.1 Melaminivora alkalimesophila | reverse complement strand
CTGGCAGGACGGCGCCGCCACCGCCGGCACGCTCGCCCGGAGCGTCAAACGCAACCAGCAACTGGCCGATGGCAGCGAGCTGGCAGTGCGCCTCGGCCAGCACATCCTGCGCCGGCTGGCCGCCACGCCGCTGTTCATCAGTGCCGCGCTGCCGCGCACCATCTACCCGCCGAAGTTCAACCGCTACGCGGACGGCGGCACCTACGGCGCGCACGTGGACAGCGCGCTCATGTTCCTGCCCGGCAGCAGCCAGCAGATGCGCACCGACCTGTCGGCGACGCTGTTCCTGGCCGAACCCGAGGAGTACGACGGCGGCGAGCTGGAGGTCGAAGGGCCGTTTGGTGTGCAGACGGTGAAGCTGGCGGCCGGCGACATGGTGCTGTATCCGTCCAGCAGCCTGCACCGGGTGACGCCAGTGACGCGCGGGGCGCGCGTGGCGTCGTTCTTCTGGATCGAGAGCCTGGTGGCGGATGAAGGCGAGCGCACGTTGCTGTTCGACCTGGACCAGTCGGTGCAGCAGATCACGCCAGAGCTGGCGGCAGACGATATGCGGCTGGTGCAGTTGACGGGGGTGTATCACAACCTGTTGCGGCGCTTTGCCCGGACTTGAGGGCGGTTTTTGTCGTTTTCGCGGTGGGTGGGTTTGCGGTGGGGGACGGTGCTGGTGTTGGTGCGGTGCGGAGGTGGGGGGCCGGGTCTCGCCCCGGCGGGCGACCTACTTTCTTGTCGCACGACAAGAAAGTAGGCAAAGAAACGTGCCCCACGGCCTGCGACCCCCACGCTCTGCGAGCGCGGGGGCAACCTGTGGCGAAGTGCTGGCGGGGTGCGCTGCGTAACTCACTGCGCGCTGGCGCGCTCCGTTCAAACAGACGCAGCGAGTCAGAAAGCGAAGCATGCGCGCTCCGACGCGCATGCCACCCCGCCAGCACTCCGCCACAGGCGCATGCCTCAAGGGGTGGAAAACCGCGATACGGGCCATCGCTGCGCTCGGCCGCGTGGGCGCGGGCGCGCCGCGCCGCGAAAGCCAGGCCGAGCGCAGCGATGGCCCGTGCTGTCTCCGCATCCCCCTATGCCCGTACCGAGAAGCGCAGGGCGCAGGGCGGGCGCGTGAGCCGCAGGCACACGCGCTTCGTGATCTGACTTGCTGCGTCTGTCTGAACGGAGCGCTTGAAAAGCGCGCAGTGAGTTACGCAGCACCGCCCTGTGCCCGAGCATCGCAGGCTGCCCCGTAGCGCAGCGAAGGGGATACGGGCATCGGGGGCACGTTTCTTTGCCTACTTTCTTGTCGTGCGACAAGAAAGTAGGTCGCCCGCCGGGGCGAGACCCGGCCCCCACCTCCGCACCGCACCAACGCCCCAACCAGCCCCCACCGCAAACCCATCAGCCGCAAAAAACCCCAGGGAACCACAACCCAAAAGTCAAGGCAACTCCTTGCTCGGATCCTCCCCCGGCGCCACCCGCGGCCCCACCACCCCCAACCGTCCCTTGAGCGACTGCGGCCGCCCGGTGAGCACCGCCGCGTAGTTCACCGTATTGGCCAGCACCTTCTTCACATAATCCCGCGTCTCGGCAAAAGGCACGTTTTCCGCCCAGATCGCTCCCTCCAGCACCGGGCCGTTCCTCCAGTTGCGCGGCCGGCCCGGGCCGGCGTTGTAGGCCGCCGCCGCCAGCGGCATCGAACCCTCGAAATCGTCGAGCGCCAGCTTCAGGTAGGCCGTGCCGATGGTGATGTTGGTGTCGCGGTCGTTGATCTGGTCCGGCGTGAAGCCCTCCAGGCCGATCTTGCGCGCCGTCCAGCGCGCGGTGGCAGGCATCACCTGCATCAGCCCCGAGGCACCCACGCCCGAGCGCGCGTCCATGATGAAGCGGCTCTCCTGCCGGATCAGGCCATAGACGTAGGCCGGGTCGAGCCCGATCTGCTGCGTGCGCTCGAGCACGGCCGCGCGGTGCGGCATCGGAAAGCGCTGCGCCATGTCGATGCCGACCCGGGTGCGCTCGCTGGTGTTGATGCAGCGGTCCCAGACCTGGTGCTGGCAGG
>NZ_ALEE01000554.1 GCF_000282995.1 Melaminivora alkalimesophila | reverse complement strand
GGTGCTGGCAGGCGAAGTCGGCCGCCGCCAGCAGCTCGCGCTCGGCCATGCCGCCGGGCGTGTGCAGGTTGGTCGCGTAGTTCCACTCGCGCACGCCCTCGCTGCGCAGGCCGAGCAAGATGGCGTAGAGCCCGCGGTTCAGACTGGGATTGGCACGTGCCGCGGCCTTTTCTTCGGCGGTCAGGGGCTCGGGCGGCGGTGGCGGCGTGACCGGCGTGCCCAGCTCCTCCAGCGCCAGCTGCTCGTAGAAGCCCGTCGTGCCGGCGATGCGCTCGTAGAGTTTCCTGGCCTGCGCCCGGTCCTCGTCGCCCGGACGGTCGGCCATGAACGCGCGGGCGCGCCAGTAGGTCCAGGCCGGGTCCTCGCGCGCGGCGGCGCTCATGGCGTCGATACTCCTGGCGACCGCCTTCCACTGCCCGGCGCGCAGCGCGGCGCGCGTCTTCCAGGCGAGCATCTCGTCCGTCAGGTCGGCATCGCGGCTGGCGCGGCCGAAGTAGCCCAGCGCGTCGGGTGACAGGCCAACGGCCGCCTGCTTGCCGATCACGCCCCAGACCCAGTTGCGCTCCTCAGAAGACAGGTGCACGCCCCATTTCCCGTCGAGCAGCCGCGCCGCGCCCGGCGCGTCCGACTGCGCCATGCGGATCAGCGCCAGCACCACCAGTTCCTGGCGCGCCCGCCCGGGGGCGGTGGCGCGCGCCGCCAGGTACTTGGCCGGCGCGGCGAGCGCCTGCTCGAGCTGGGCCACTGCCTCGGGCGCGACGAGGGTCACGGCCTGGCGCACGGCGCGCAGCCGGCCCGTGTCGGCCGCCAGGCGCGCGCGGCGCCAGACATCCAGCGGCTTGATCCGCCCGGCCGCCAGCATCTCGCCGGCAGCGTGCGCGCAGCCGTCGTCCGCATCGCGCTGGGCATACCAGTTCTGCAGTACCTCGGCGCCGGATTCCGCGTTGGCACGGCCCTGCATCAGGCGGATGCTCAAGTCGTAGCAGCGCACCTCGCGGTCGTCCTGCATGCGAAAGCCCGGCAGCAGGTCGGCAAAGCGTTCCCAGTCGCGCCGCTGGCCGAGCAGCAGCAGCCAGTCGTTGCGCAGCCGGTCTTCCTGGTAAGTGCCGGACCAGCGCTGCAGGAAGGCCAGCACCTCGGCCGGCTGCGCCTCTTCCAGGCGCGCGCGCAATTCCCAATACGCCGCCCAGGGCTCCAGCGGGTGCCCCTGAGCGGTGGGCAACAGCTGCGCCAGGCGCGCCTTGTCGCCGCGGCGGAAGGCCTTGTGCATCTCCAGCACGGCCTCATCGCCGGCCGCCACCTGCGCGGCGGCGGGAGCGATCCCCTGGGCGTGGACCGAAAGCGTGGCCGCGGCCAGCGTGGCGCCGGCCAGCAGCGGTGTCAAAATCCCGAGCCAGTTCGTCTTCATCCGGGAAATTATGTGATGGACAAAGCAGCCCTGCGCCGCACGCTGGTGAACCAGCGCCTGCAGATGCCCGACCGCCCGGCGCGCTCCGAGCGATTGCAGCGCGTGCTGCGCATCTGGTTGGTGGACAAGCCGCACACGGTGATCGGCGCCTACTGGCCGATCAAGGGGGAATTCGATCCGCTGCCCGCCCTGCACCGCTGGAAGGAAGACGGCGAGCTGCTGGACGAGCCCCAGCGCCGGCGCATCGGGCTGCCGGTGGTGGACAAGGTACGCAAAACGCTGAGCTTTCACGCCTGGTACCCCGGCTGCCCGATGGAGGAGGACGCCTACGGCATCCCCAAGCCCAAGGACACGGAAGTGCTGATGCCCACACTGCTGTTCGTCCCATGCGTGGGCTACGGGCCGGGCGGCTACCGGCTGGGCTATGGTGGCGGCTTCTACGACCGCACGCTGGCCACGCTCGAGCCCCGCCCGGCGACCGTCGGGCTGGGCTACACGGCCGGCTACCTGGACGATTTCGAGCCCGAGGCGCACGACCTGCCGCTGGACGCCATCCTGAACGACAACGGGGTGGTCTGGCCGGTCTGACGAACCCGGTTTTTCGTGTCCATCGCAAGGAGTGCCCGCCATGCTGCAGCTCTACATCGGCAACAAGAACTATTCCTCCTGGTCCATGCGCGCCTGGGTGCTGATGCGCCAGGCGGGCATCGCATTCGACGAGGTGCCGGTGCGCTTCGACAGCTTCGAGCCGGGCTCGCAATTCAAGCGCCAGCTGCAGTCCGTCTCGCCCACGGGCAAGGTGCCGGTGCTGGTGGACGGCGAGCTGGTCATCTGGGACACGCTGGCGATCGCCGAATACCTGGCCGAGACCCACCCGGACAGGCAGCTCTGGCCGGCCGAGCGCGCCGCGCGGGCACGCGCACGCAGCGTGGTCGCCGAGATGCACAGCGGCTTCACGGCCCTGCGCAGCGCCTGCCCGACCAACATCGAGGCACGGCTGCCGGAGGTGGGCGCGCTCATCTGGCGCGACCAACCCGCCGTGCGTGCCGACGTGCAGCGCCTGGTGCAGATGTGGGGCGAGCTGCTCGCGCAATACGGCGGGCCGATGCTGTTTGGCGAGTTCACCATCGCCGACGCCTTCTACGCGCCGGTGTGCACGCGCCTGGTGACCTATGCGCTGCCGCTGCCCGAGCCGATCGCCGCCTACGTGCAGCGCGTGCACCAGCTGCCGGGCGTGCGCGCCTGGGTCGAGGCGGCGCTGGCCGAGCAGGACTTCCGCGACTTCGAGGAGCCCTACCGCCTGGGGCGCGCCTGAGCGCCACGGACACGCCTGAGGGGGCACCCGCGATGAAACTGCACATCCTGTCGGACCTGCACCTGGGCGTGCAGGGCATGGAGCACCCGCAGACGGATGCCGACGCCGTCATCCTGGCCGGCGACATCGGCCGGCCGGCAAGCGCCGTGGAATGGGCCAGGGGCTTCGGCAAGCCGGTGCTCTACGTTCCCGGCAACCACGAGTTCTACGGCTCCAGCCTGGACGAGACGGTGCAGCAGCTGCACGAACTCAGCCAGGGCAGCGCCGTGCAGGTGCTGGCCAACCGCAGCGTCGTGCTGGACGGAGTGCGCTTCGTGGGCAGCACGCTGTGGAGCGATTTCCGCATCTTCCCCGCGGGGGAGGAGCGCGGGCAGGCGATGGCCCGGAGCCAGGAATTCATGCGCGACTTCAGCCGCATCCGCCGCGGCGATGCGCCGCCCGGCGGGCCGCTGTTCACGCCGCAGGATGCGGTCGCGCTGTTCGATGCCAACTGCCGCTGGCTGGCTGGGGAACTGGCGCGCCCGCACGCCGGGCCGACCGTGGTGGTCACGCACCACGCCCCCTCGCCGCGCAGCATCCATCCGCGCTTTGCCGGCTCGCCGATCAACGGCTGCTTCGTCTCGGACGCGGAGGCGCTGGTGGCCGCCAGCGGCGCCCGCCTGTGGGTGCATGGCCACACGCACGACAGCTTCGACTACCGGCTGGGCGCCACGCGCGTGCTGTGCAACCCGCGCGGCTATGCCAGGGACGGGGCGGTGGAAAACCCGCTCTTCGATCCCTGCCTGGTGGTGGATGTGGCCGAGGCAGCCCTGGCCGCCGAGCCCGCTTGACGTGACCGCCCGGCCTGCACCTGCGCCCGGAGCGCCCGCCAGTACGCGCGGGCTGCAGGTCTACATGGTCGGCGGCGCGGTGCGCGACCGGCTCCTGGGGCTGCCGGCGGGCGACCGCGACTGGGTGGTGGTGGGCGCCACGCCCGAGGACATGGCGGCGCGCGGCTTCGTGCCGGTGGGGCGCGACTTCCCCGTGTTCCTGCACCCGGAGACACACGAGGAATACGCGCTGGCACGCACCGAGAGGAAGAGCGGCCGCGGCTACCGCGGCTTTGCGGTGCACGCAGCGCCCGAGGTGACGCTCGAGGAAGACCTGGCGCGGCGCGACCTGACGATCAACGCCATCGCCGCCCCGGCCGGCTGGAGCGGTGCCGCCGGGGAGGTGCTGGACCCCTACGGCGGGGTGCGCGACCTGCGCGCCGGCGTGCTGCGCCATGTGACCGACGCGTTCCGCGAAGACCCGGTGCGCATCCTGCGCGTGGCGCGCTTTGCCGCGCGCTTTTCCGACTTCCGCGTGGCGCCCGAGACCCTGGAGCTGATGCGCGCGATGGTCGAGGAGGGCGAGGCGGACCACCTGGTGCCCGAACGCGTGTGGCAGGAGCTCTCGCGCGGCCTGATGGAGGACAAGCCTTCGCGCATGTTCGAGCTGCTGCGCGCGTGCGGGGCGCTGGCGGTGCTGCTGCCCGAGGTCGATCGGCTGTGGGGCGTGCCGCAGCGTGCCGAATACCACCCGGAAGTGGACACCGGCGTGCACGTCATGATGGTGCTGGACATGGCGGCGCGGCTGGACGCGCCGCTGGCGG
>NZ_ALEE01000553.1 GCF_000282995.1 Melaminivora alkalimesophila | reverse complement strand
GCTGGCGGTGCGCTTCGCCTGCCTGACGCACGATCTGGGCAAGGGCACGACGCCGGCCGACGTGCTGCCGCGCCACATCGGCCACGAGCAGCGAAGCGGCAGGTTGCTCAAGGGGCTGAGCGAGCGGCTGCGCGTGCCCAATGAATGCCGCGAGATGGCGGACGTGGTCGCGCGCGAGCACGGCAACATCCACAGAAGCGGCGAGCTGGGCGCGGCGGCGCTGCTGCGCCTGCTGGAGCGCTGCGACGCGCTGCGCAAGCCGCAGCGCTTTGCCGGAGTGCTGCTGGCCTGCGAGTGCGATGCGCGCGGGCGGCTGGGGTTCGAGGATTCACCTTACCCGCAGCGCGCGCGCCTGAGCGAGGCGCTGCAGCAGGCGCTGGCCGTGCCGACCGCCGAGGTGGCGGCCGAG
>NZ_ALEE01000552.1 GCF_000282995.1 Melaminivora alkalimesophila | reverse complement strand
GCGGCCGGCCGCACTGCAGGTTCAGACCACCGAGCGCACCCAGCGCACGATGTCGCCCGCGCCCATGGCACCGGAGATGCGCGCCACCTCGCGCCCGCCGCGAAAGGCAATCATGGTCGGGATGCTGCGGATGCCGTAGCGCCCGGCCACCTGGGGCACGGCCTCGGTGTCGAGCTTGGCCAGGCGCACCTGGGGCTCGAGCTGGCGCGCCGCCTGGGCGAAGGCCGGCGCCATCTGCCGGCACGGGCCGCACCAGGGCGCCCAGAAATCGACCACCACCGGGATCTGGCTGCGGCCGACGTGGCGGTCGAAGCTGTCGGCGTCCAGCGCCAGGGGCGCGCCGGCGAACAGGGGGCGGTGGCAGCTGCCGCAATCGGGCGCCGCGTCCAGGTGCGCCTGGGCCAGGCGGTTGGTCGTGTGGCAATGGGGGCAGACGACATGCAGGCGCTCGCCCGCATGGTTCGCGGCAGTCTCGGTGGTCATCGGCGTCTCCAGCGGCAGGTTCCAAGCCTGCAGCTGCGGGCCGGCGCAGGCTTTTCAACGGCGCGGCGCATGCGCCGGCGACCGGGCCACGGGCTTATGGGACGCCGGCCTACAGGCAGGCCGCGCAAAGCCTGCCATGCTCGCGGCCGATGTCTTCTGCACCAACAATCACAACCCGTCACGCCCTGTTTCTGGACTTCGACGGCACCCTGGCCGACATCGCCCCCGAGCCGCAGCTCGTTCGGCTGGAGCCGCAGGCGCTGCAGGCCCTGCAGGCGCTGCACCGCTTCCTGGGCGGGGCGCTGGCGATCGTCACGGGCCGGGCGCTGCGCGACGTTGCGCCCCATTTCGAGGCCCTGCCGGTGGCGATCGCCTGCGAGCACGGCGCCCAGCTGCACGCCCCTTCGCTGCCCGCCGCGCCGGCCGCGCCGCTGCCCGGACTGGAGGCGCTGCGCGCGCGCCTGCGCGCGCTGGCACAGGCGCACCCCGGCCTGCTGGTCGAGGACAAGGCGGCCGGGGTGGCGCTGCACTACCGCCATGCGCCGCAGCTGCAGGCGCTGTGCCGCGAGGCGATGGAACAGGCGCTCGCGGACGCTCCCGGCATGGAGCTGCTGGCCGGCAAGTGCGTCTTCGAGGCCAAGCCGAGTGGCACGGGCAAGGGCCACGCCATCCGCGAGCTGATGCAGCACGCCCCCTTTGCCGGACGCATCCCGCTCTTCGTGGGCGACGACGTGACCGATGAGGCCGGCTTCGCCGCCGTGCAGGCGCTGGGCGGCCTGGGCGTGAAGGTCGGCCCGGGCGAGAGCGCCGCGCGCGCCCGGCTGGACGGCCCCGCCGCAGTGCGCGCCTGGCTGCAGCAGGCCGCCCGCGAGGCCGCAGCGCCCGCGCCCGAGGCGCGCGACGGCCACCCGGAGACCATCCCATGAGCCAGGAAAGATCCCCCTCCCCCGCCGCCGCGGCGCCATCCCTGGCCCTCGGCATGATCGGCAACTGCACCATCAGCGCGCTGGTGGACGAGCGCGCCGCCATCGTCTGGTGCTGCATGCCGCGCTTCGACGGCGATCCGGTCTTCAATGCCCTGATCCATCCGGGCGAGGACGCCGGGCGCTTTGCCATCGAGCTGGAGGACTTCGCCACCAGCGAGCAGTGGTACGAGCCGAACACCGCCGTGCTGCGCACGCGCCTGACGGACACCGCCGGCAACTGCCTGGAGGTGACGGACTTCTGCCCGCGCTTTCATGCCCGCGCGCGCTTCTTCCGGCCCGTGACGCTGGTGCGGCGCATCCGCCCCGTGCGCGGCTCGCCGCGCGTGCGCGTGCGGCTGGACGTGCGCTACGACTGGGGCGAGACGGTGCCGCACCTGACGCGCGGCAGCCACCACGTGCGCTTCGTCGGCGGCGCCCAGACGCTGCGCCTGACCACCGACGCGCCGGTGACCTACGTGCTCTCGGGCGAGTCCTTCATCGTCGCGCGCGAGCACAACTTCATCCTCGGCGCCGACGAGACGCTCAGCGAGGGCATCGCCGACACGGCGCGCTACTGGGAGCAGGAGACCATCAGCTACTGGAAGCACTGGACCATGCGCCTGCACCTGCCGCTG
>NZ_ALEE01000551.1 GCF_000282995.1 Melaminivora alkalimesophila | reverse complement strand
CCCCTGCCGCTGGAGTGGCAGCAGGCGGTGATCCGCGCGGCCATCACGCTGAAGATGTCCTTGTTCGAGGACACCGGCGCCATCGTCGCCGCCATGACCACCAGCATTCCCGAATCGGCCCACAGCGGGCGCAACTGGGACTACCGCTTCTGCTGGCTGCGCGACGCCTTCTTCGTGGTGCGCGCGCTCAACAGCCTGTCGGAGGTCGGCACCATGGAGGACTACCTGCGCTGGCTGGCGAACATCGTCGTCAAGGCGGGCGAAGGCCATATTCAGCCGCTGTACGGCATCGGCCTGGAGCACGAGCTGCCCGAGTCCATCATGGAACACCTGGGCGGCTACCGCGGCATGGGCCCGGTGCGCGTCGGCAACCAGGCGGCCGAGCACTTTCAGCACGACGTGTACGGCAACATTGTGCTGGGGGCCGCCCAGGCCTTCCAC
>NZ_ALEE01000550.1 GCF_000282995.1 Melaminivora alkalimesophila | reverse complement strand
GCCCTTCCACGACCAGCGGCTGCTGCAGCCCTCCGGCCCGGCGGAATTCGCGCGGCTCGAGCGTATCGGCGAGCTGGCCGTGCAGGTCTACGGCACGCCCGACGCCGGCATGTGGGAGCTCAGGACGCGCGCGCGCATCCACACCTCCTCGGCCCTGATGAGCTGGGCCGCCTGCGACCGGCTGGAAAAAATAGCCCGGACGCTGCTGTTGCCCGAGCGCGCCGCCTACTGGAGGGCCCATGCCGAGCGCATGCGGGGCGAGATCCTGGCGCGCTCGTGGAACGCCGAGCGCGGGGTGTTCGCCGAGAGCTTCGGCGGGCGCGAGCTGGACGCCAGCGTCCTGCTGATGGCCGAGGTCGGGCTGGTCGACGCGCGCGACGAGCGCTTCATCCGCACGCTGGACGTGATGAAGGAGGTGCTGTGCGACGGCCCCTTCATGCGCCGCTACGAGGCCGCCGACGATTTCGGCAAGCCCGAGACCTCGTTCAACATCTGCACCTTCTGGCGCATCGACGCACTCGCCCGCGTGGGCCGGCGCGAACAGGCACGCGAGATCTTCGAGGCCATGCTGGCCGTGCGCAACCCGCTGGGCCTGCTGTCCGAGGACACGCATCCCGCCACCGGCGAGATGTGGGGCAACTTTCCCCAGACCTATTCGATGGTCGGCGTGATCAACGCCGCCATGCGCCTGTCCGCCCCGTGGGACAGCGTGATCTGAACCGGGCGCTCCGGCTGCCCTGCAAGGAGATCGAGCCATGAGCCGTCTTGTCGTCGTATCCAATCGCCTCGCCGACCCGCGCCGGCCCGCCGCCGGCGGTCTCGCCGTTGCCCTGGGCGAGGCCCTGAACCGCACCGGCGGCCTGTGGTTCGGCTGGAGCGGCAACGTCAACGAGGAGCAACAGCCGGGCGAGGCCCACCTGCAGACGCGCCAGGCAGGCCGCGTGACCTTGGCCACCGTGGATCTGGCCCCCGAAGACCACGCCGCCTACTACCAGGGCTACGCCAACAGCGTGCTGTGGCCGGTGTTCCATTACCGGCTCGACCTGGCGGACTTCCACGGTGCCTACCTGGACGGCTACCGGCGCGTCAACCGCATGTTTGCCGCCAAGCTGCTGCCGCTGTTGCGCGACGAGGACGTGATCTGGGTGCACGACTACCACCTGATCCCGCTCGCGACCGAGCTGCGCGCGCTCGGCTGCCGCCAGCGCATCGGCTTCTTCCTGCACATCCCCGTGCCGCCGCCGCTGATCCTGGCGGCGCTGCCGCAGCACGACTGGCTGATGCGCGCCTTCTTCGCCTACGACCTGGTGGGCCTGCAAAGCGAGGCCGACGTGGCGCACTTTCGCCGCTACATGCTCAACGAGGCCCAGGCCGAGGACCTGGGCGACGGCCGCCTGGCCGCCTTCAGCCGCGAGACGCGCGTCGGCGCCTTCCCCATCGGCATCGACGTGCAGGAATTCGAGCGCCTCGGGCGCGCCGCCGACGCGGTGCAGACCTGCGAGGCCCTGCGCCAGGAATATTCGCGCCGCAAGCTGCTGCTGGGCATCGACCGGCTCGACTATTCCAAGGGCATTCCGCAGCGCGTGCGGGCGTTTCGCGAACTGCTGGAAAAGTACCCGGAAAACCGCCACAGCGCCACGCTCATCATGATCGCCTCGCCCTCGCGCGACGACGTGCTGGCCTATGCCGACCTGCGCCAGGAGCTCGAGGGCCTGTGCGGCGGGATCAATGGCGACTATGGCGACCTGGACTGGATGCCGCTGCGCTACATCCACCGCATCGTCGCGCGCAGGCGCGTGCCGGGCCTGTGCCGCGCGGTGCGCGTGGGCCTGGTGACGCCGCTGCGCGACGGCATGAACCTGGTGGCCAAGGAATACGTGGTGTCGCAGGACCCGCAGGATCCGGGCGTGCTGGTGCTGTCGCGCTTCGCCGGCGCCGCCGAGCAGCTCAAGGACGCGTTGCTCGTCAACCCCTACGACACCGAGGGCATGGCCGACGCCATCCAGACGGCGCTGCACATGCCGCTGGAGGAGCGCCAGGCGCGCCACCGGGCGCTCATGGAGACCATCTGCACGCACGACATCCATTGGTGGCGCAAGAGCTTCCTCGATGCCCTGCACGCCCCAGCGCCTGAAGCCCAGGCGCAGCCCCCGGCCGAGCCGCGCGCCGCGCTGCCCACGCCCGAGCCGGTCTGAAGGGCCGCATGGTGCAGGACCTCAGTCCTGCGCCAGCAGCGCCAGCGCCGCGTAGTCGCCCACCTGGTGGCCCAGCCCCGCAGGCAGCAGTTCCACACCGCGGGTGAGCGCCGGGAAATGGCGCTGCAGCTCGGCGCGCAGCAGCGGCAGCAGCAGCGCCTGGTGGTGCAGGAAGACCGAGCCCCCGAGGCTGATGCGCGCGAGGTCGAGCGTCGCCACCAGGTTGTAGAGCAGCCGGCCCATCAGGCCGCACAGCGCCCGCACCTCGGCCAGCGCCCGGGCGTCCCCCTGCTGCGCCGCGACCAGCAGCGCGGGCGCATCCACCCCCAGCCGCGCCGCCAGCGCGCCGCCCGCCACCTGCGACTCCACGTCGCCGCGGTTGCCGCAGCCGCACAGCGGCGCCTCGCCCGCCAGGTCGGCCACGAAGGAGTGGCCCGCATGGCCAGCGTTGCCGTTCTTGCCCGCCAGCACGCGCCCATCGACGCACAGGCCCACGCCCACACCCGTGCTCCAGGTCACGTAGGCGCAGTCGGCGCTGCCCGCGAGCGCCCCCCAGCAGCGCTCGGCCACCAGCGCGGCCACGGCGTCGTTGGCGATGCGCAGGCGCACGCCCGGCCCGAGCGCGGCCGCCAGCGGCGCCTGCAGCGGCACCTGCGTCCAGCGGTTGGGCAGCGCGGTGGCCGCGCCCGCCAGCGCACCACAGATGTTCGGGTTGGCGACCTCGATGCCACCCGCGCGGCGCACGAACGGCCCGCACGAGGCCACGCCCACCGCCCCCAGCCCGGCGCGCGCCAGCCCCTGCCGCTCGCAGATCGCATCGAGCAGGCGCAGGACCTGCTGCGCCAGCGCCTCCGGCGGGCCGGTCTTGGCCGTCGGCTCGCTCAGCCGGTCCAGGATCTGCGGCAGACGCGCACCCGGCGCCATGCGCGCCAGGCAGACGGCCACCTTGGTGCCGCCGATGTCGACCCCGGCGTGCAGCCGGGCAGCGGGCGAGGAATGTTCTGGCATGGGCTCCATCATCGCGCCAACCGGCGTCGCCGGGTAGCGGCCGGCGCCCTGCCCGCCGTGCGCGCCCCGCTCACAGCCACTTGAGCAGCAGGCCGACCACCAGGCTCAGCACCACCGTGCTGGCCAGCGGCACCGACCACTCCCGCCCCAGCAGGCGAAAGCGCAAATCGCCCGGCAGCCGGCCCAGCCCCAGCCGGCGCAGCCAGGGCGCCAGGCCCTCGATCAGCACCAGGGCGAGGAAGACGACGATCAGCCAGCGCAGCATGGCCGCCAGTGTAGGCCCCACATAATGGGGCCGCCATGCGCCTGCGCCACATCGAGCTGTTCCACGCCATCCTGCTCACCGGCAGCGTGAGCGCCGCCGCGCGCATGCTCCACGTGAC
>NZ_ALEE01000549.1 GCF_000282995.1 Melaminivora alkalimesophila | reverse complement strand
TGGGGGGGAGCCTGCGCGCCGGCCGCGGCCAGGGCACGCTGCGCGTGCTCAGCGTCCCGAGCCTGGGCCAGGAGGTCTTTCCGCGCGCCGTGCAGCTGTGGCGCGAGCAGCATCCCGAGCTGCTGCTGCAGCACCGCACGCTGCACACGCCGCAGATCCTCGCCGCCCTGGCGCTGCAGGAAGCCGACACGGTCTACGCCGTGACCAAGGCGGTGTTCGACAACTTCGACGAGTTCAAGAAGCTGCACCCGGCGCTGGCCCACCTGACGCCCGAGAGCATGGTCAAGGACGGCCTGTCGGCGCCGCTGCACGAGGGCGCCGCGCGCTACTACAAGGAAAAGGGCTGGATCCAGTAAGCCCCGCGCTTCACCGAACCCTCCGCCCGCAGGGGCGAAGCCCCGCCGCTTCGCCCCTTTTTGTTTCCTGACCGTTCCAAGGACTGCCCATGGCCTCTGAAATCGGCAAGGCCCCCGAGGCCCTGCAGCAACTCGTCGCCGACACCGACACCGGCGGGCGCCAGCCCACGGGGCTGACGCGCCACCTGATCTTCGGCGTGGCGCTGGCCTGGGCGCTGTTCCAGTACTGGTACGCCTCGCCCTTGCCCTTCGCCCTGGGCTTCGGCATCCTGAACGACACGCAGGCGCGCGCCATCCACCTGTCGTTCGCCATCTTCCTGGCGTTCACCGCCTGGCCGGCCTTCAAGCGCTCGCCGCGCGCCCACGTGCCGCTCACCGACTGGGTGTTCGCCGCGGCCGGGGCCTTCGCCGCCGCCTACATCATGCTGTTCTATGCCGAGCTGGCGAACCGCCCCGGCAACCCGACCACGGGGGACATCGTGGTCGCCTGCATCGGCCTGGTGCTGCTGCTGGAGGCGACGCGGCGCGCCGTGGGCTGGCCCATGGCGGTGCTGGCGCTGGTGTTCATCGGCTACAGCATGGCCGGGCCGTGGCTGCCGGAGGTGATCTCGCACAAGGGCGCCTCGCTCAACCGCATGCTGACCCACATGTGGCTGACGACCGAGGGGGTGTACGGCATCGCCCTGGGCGTGTCGGCGACCACCATCTTCGTGTTCGTGCTGTTCGGCGCGCTGCTGGACCGAAGCGGCGGCGGCAACTACATGATGCAGGTGAGCTTCGCGGCGCTTGGCCACCTGCGCGGCGGGCCGGCCAAGGTGGCGGTGGCCTCATCCGCGCTCAACGGCATGATCTCCGGCTCGTCGGTGGCGAACGTGGTCTCGACCGGCATCTTCACCATCCCGCTGATGAAGAAGGCGGGCTACGGCGGCGTCAAGGCCGGCGCCATCGAGACCATGAGCTCGGTGGACGGCCAGATCATGCCGCCGGTGATGGGCGCGGCCGCCTTCCTGATGGTCGAGTACGTGGGCATCCCCTACGCGGACATCGTCCGGCATGCCTTCCTGCCGGCCATCCTGTCGTACCTGGGGCTGTTCTACATCGTCCACCTGGAGGCGCTGCGCCTGGGGATGCAGCCCATCGCCCAGCGGCGCGCGCGGCCCTGGCGCGACCGCATCCTGCGCAACCTGTTCGGCGTGCTGGGCACGGTCATCGTGGTGGGCGCGCTGTACTACGCCATCGGCGCCATGAAGGCGCTGCTGGGCGCGGCCGCTCCCTGGGCGGTGGGCGCGACGGTGCTCGGCCTGTACCTGGTGGCGGTGTGGCAGGCGGCGCGCTGCCCGGACCTGCCCGACACCATCGAGGGCGCCTCGGTGGGCGGCCACCTGCGCGACACCTGGCCGACGGTGCGCGCCGGCCTGCACTTCATCATGCCCATCGGCATCCTGGTGTGGTGCCTGATGGTCGAGCAGATGTCGCCGTCGCTGTCGGCCTTCTGGGCCGTGACCTCGCTGGCGGTGCTGATGCTCACGCAAAAGCCGCTGATCGCGCTGTTTCGCGGCACGTCCCAGGCGGGCATGTGGCGCGAGGGCGGCACGGCCGTGGTCGAGGGCTTCCACAACGGCGCGCGCAACATGATCGGCATCGGCATCGCCACGGCGACGGCCGGCATCGTGGTGGGCGGCATCACGCTCACCGGGCTAGGTCTGCGGATGACCGAGTTCGTCGAATTCGTCAGCCAGGGCAACGTGATCCTGATGCTGCTGTTCGTCGCCGCCACCTGCCTGGTGATCGGCCTGGGCGTGCCGACCACGGCCAACTACATCCTGGTGGCCACGCTCATGGCGCCGGTGGTGGTGGAGCTGGGGGCGCAGGCGGGCATGGTGATCCCGCTGATCGCCGTCCACATGTTCGTCTTCTACTACGGGATCATGGCGGACATCACGCCACCGGTGGGGCTCGCGACCTTCGCGGCCTCGGCGATCTCGGGCGAGAGCTCGCTCGCCACCGGGGTGCAGGGCTTCATCTACGCCTCGCGCACGCTGATCCTGCCCTTCATCTGGATCTTCAACCCGCAGCTGCTGATGATCAGCACCGAGGGCGCGGGCGAGGCGCTGCGCGTCATCGTCGCGAGCATCGCCGCGATGCTGCTGTTCGCTGCCGTGACCATGGGGTGGTTCCGCGTCAAGAGCCGCTGGTGGGAGCAGCTGATGCTGCTGGCTGCGGTGGTGCTGCTGTTCCGCCCCGACATGATCATGAACCGCATCCAGCCCGAGTACGTGAGCGCCCCGGCCGCGCAGGTGTACGACGTGGCGCGCGAGCGGCCCACGGGCGGGCGCCTGGTCATGCGCATCGAGGGTATGACGCTCGAGGGCGACGAGCGCAGCAAGACGGTGGCGGTGGTGCTGGGCGGCGAGCAGGGCGAGGACGGGCGCAAGCGCCTGGCCGACGCCGGGCTGCAGCTGGTGCCGCTGGGCGATGCGCTGCAGGTGGGCGCCGTGCGCTTCGGCTCG
>NZ_ALEE01000548.1 GCF_000282995.1 Melaminivora alkalimesophila | reverse complement strand
CGGCTCGCGCGCCGCCAAGAGCGGCTTCGAGCAGGGCTGGGAGGTGCTGGACATCCAGGTGCGCGCCGACCGCCCGTCCGCCCACTGGTTCTACCTGCCGGCAATCGCACTGGTGCTGCTGGTGTGGTGGCTGCAGGGGCGGCGCCTGCGCGATACGCCGCCGCCCGCCTCGCCCGTCGGCGCCCAGCCGGCCGCCTGAAGGACAGCGCCCGCCCGCAGCCCGGGCGGGCTTTTCAAAGCCGGTGCGTGCGGTCGCCCTGGGCAAAGCCCAGCGGCCGCCACTCGGCCCCGCCCGCGCCCAGGGCCAGCACCTTGAACAGCTCGCCCATCTCGTGCTCCATGACCAGCCGGGTGGCGAGCGCCGCCTGCTCGGGCGGCAGCTGCGGCAGCCG
>NZ_ALEE01000547.1 GCF_000282995.1 Melaminivora alkalimesophila | reverse complement strand
CTGCGCCAGCCGCTGCAATAACCCGCAATTGAACAGGAAGCGCGCCTGCGTGGTGTAGCCCAGCACCTGCAGCCCGGCTTCCTGGGCGGCCAGGGCGATGCCGGTGAAGTTCACGTGCGCCGTGATGTCCTTGGTGCCCACCTCCGCCAGCGGATCGGAATCGACCCGGTGCGCGCGGTGGCACACCAGCGTCCCCATGTCGCGCTGCGGGTGGTAGTACTCGGCGTCGGGAAAGCCATAGTCGATCAGGAAGACCGCGCCGCGGCGCAGGTGCGCCGCCAGGGTGCGCACGAAGCCTTCGGCCTGCGGGTGGATCTCGGTCAGGTAGTCGTGCTCGCCCACCACCTCCACGGGCGGGCGTAGCTCCGTCGGTCGATCCGCCCAGACAAAGGCGCCCCCCGCATCCAGCGCGACCCCGCGCTCGTGCCAGATCCCGCCCCGGCGCAGCAGCAGCTGCACCGGCATGGCGTCCAGCACCTCGTTGCCCACCACCACGCCCTCGATCGCCTCGGGCAGCCGGTCGGCCCATTGCACGCGCGTTCCCCAGGCGGCCAGCCGCTCCTGCTGGCGCGCCCGCAGACTGCCCGACAGGTCGACGATGGTGTAGCGCCGCACGCGCTCGCCCAGCGCCCCGAGCAGCTGCTCCGCCAGGGCGCCGCTACCGGCGCCGAATTCCCAGAGCTCGTGCGTGCCGGTCGCCTCCAGCGCCTCGCGCAGCTGCACCGCCAGGGTCTGGCCGAAGACCGGGCCGAGCTCGGGGGCGGTGACGAAGTCGCTGCCGCTGGCCGGCATGGTGCCGAACTTGCGCGAGCCGTGCGCGTAGTAGCCGAGGCCATGGGCGTAGAGCGCCTGCTGCATGAAGCGGTCGAAACCGATCCAGCCGCCGGCAGCGGCAATGTCCCCGGCGATCCGCGCCTGCAGGGCAGTCGTTAAACTCGCGCCTTCGCGCGCCGCGCCGCCCGGCTCCCCCGGGGCGCTGGTGTGGTTCGTGTTCGTCGTCATCAGGCGCCATTGTCCTCTCCATGCCCTCCTCCCCGTCCCGTCCCCGCACCGTGCTGGTGACCGGCGCCGCCCGGCGCCTGGGCCGCCACATCGCGCTGGCACTGGCGGCCGCGGGCTGGCAGGTGGCGGTGCACTACCGCTCCTCGGAGCCGGAAGCCGCCGAGGCGGCCGCGGCCTGCAGCGCGCTGGGCGTGGCGAGCCACCCCTTCCAGGCCGACTTCGAGGACGAGGCCGCCGTGCGCGCCCTGCTGCCGCGCGTGGCGGCGCACTTCGGCGGCGTGGACGCCGTGGTCAACAGTGCCTCGCTGTTCGAGCACGACGGCTTCGAGGATGTCGGCTATGCGCGCATGGAGCAGCACCTGCGCAGCAACGCCGGCGCGCCCATCCTGCTGGCCCAGGCCCTGCACGCCCACCTGGCGCAGCGCGCCGCGGCCGGCGAGGCGCAGCTGCAGGGCGCGGTCGTCAACCTGCTGGACCAGAAGCTCTGGAACCAGAACCCGGACTTCGTGAGCTACACCCTGTCCAAGGCGGCGCTGGAGGCGGCCGGCACCATGCTGGCGCTGGCGCTGGCGCCGCTGGTGCGGGTGGTCGGCGTGGCGCCGGGGCTGACACTGAGCAGCCACATGCTGAGCGAGGAGCGCTTCGAGGAGCTGCACACGCTCAGCCCCCTGGGCCGCTCCTCCACCCCCGAGGACGTGGCGGCCAGCGTGCGCTTCGCGCTGGAGAACCGCTCGATCACCGGCACCACGCTGCTGGTCGACGGCGGCCAGCACCTGATGCGCTTCGAACGCGACTTCTCGCTGATGTGACGACCCCCGTGCGCCCGCCCCTGCGTGCGGCGCCGCCACCCTGCCCACCCATGCACCCCCTTGCCGGCACCCAGATCCTGACGCTCACCGGGTTGCGCTTCGATGCCAACCTGGGCATCCTTGCGCACGAGAAATGCGCCCCGCAACCGATCCGCGTCGACGCGGAGCTGAACCTGGGCGCGCAGCCGCTGCACCCGCCCGACGACGACATCCTGCACGTGCTGGACTACCGCAAGGTGCGCCAGATCATCATCGACGAGTGCCAGGCCGAGCACGTGAACCTGCTGGAGAGCCTGATCGGCAAGCTGGCGGCGCGGCTGATGCAGCTGCCCGGCGTGCAGGGCGCGCGCGTGAAGATCGCGAAACTGGAAATCTTCGACGACTGCGAAGTGGCGATTCGCGTCGAGACCGGACAATGG
Organism: Melaminivora alkalimesophila; assembly: GCF_000282995.1. Classification (GTDB taxonomy): domain Bacteria; phylum Pseudomonadota; class Gammaproteobacteria; order Burkholderiales; family Burkholderiaceae_C; genus Melaminivora; species Melaminivora alkalimesophila. Next base: position 5,361 of record NZ_ALEE01000547.1, on the reverse strand, counting down.
TGAGATCGAGCATGCAAGCACACACCCCCACCCCCGATGCCGCCGCCTGGAGCGGCCCCGAAGCCGCCGAGACCCCGGCCGGCGACACGCGCAGGATCGAGCGCGAGCAGGTCAAGCTGGAAAAGCGCCTGTGCCGCGAGATGGGCCGCGCCATCGTCGACTTCAACATGATCGAGGAAGGCGACCGCGTCATGGTCTGCATGTCCGGCGGCAAGGACAGCTACACCCTGCTGGACATATTGCGCAAGCTGCAAAGGCGCGCGCCGGTGCAGTTTTCCATCGTCGCCGTGAACCTCGACCAGAAGCAGCCCGGCTTTCCCGAGCACGTGCTGCCGGACTATTTCAAGCGCATCGGCGTGGACTTCCACATTGAGGCCCAGGACACCTACAGCGTCGTCAAGCGCGTGGTGCCCGAGGGCAAGACCACCTGCAGCCTGTGCTCGCGCCTGCGCCGCGCCATCCTGTACAAGGTGGCGGACGAACTGGGCGCGACGAAGATCGCCCTGGGCCACCACCGCGACGATATCGTCGCCACGCTGATGCTCAACATGTTCTACGGCGGGCGCATGAAGGGCATGCCACCGAAGCTGGTGAGCGACGACGGCCGCCACGTGGTGATCCGCCCGCTGTGCTACGTGCCCGAGAAGGACACGGCGCGCTGGGCGCAGTACCAGCAGTTCCCGATCATTCCCTGCAACCTGTGCGGCAGCCAAGACGGGCTGCAGCGCGTGGCCGTGAACGAGATGCTGCGCGAGTGGGACCGGAAATTCCCGGGGCGCATCGAGAGCATGCTGCGCGCCATGGGCCACGTGGTGACCTCGCACCTGATGGACCCGAAGCTGCACGACTTCCAGAACGCCCGCGCCACCGGCATCGCCGACCCGGAGGGCGACACCGCCTTCGACCACGAGGAATTCCCGGTGGCGCCGCCCGGCCTGCCCGGGATGCAGGTGATCCGGCTGGGTTGAGCGCCGCGCCCCGCGCCAGGGGCGGACAGGGGCATGGCGCCCCGTCTGGCGCCGCCCCGCGCCCGCACCCGCTAGCATCGGCGCCAAAGGAGCCCGCCATGCCTTGCCTACTGCGCCGCCTTGCTTCCTTCGCCCTGGTCGCCTGCGCCGCCGCGCTGCTGACCGCCTGCGCCGGCCCGCGGCTGGTGCAAAGCGACGTGCAGAGCTATTCCACGCTCAGCGCGCTGCCGAACCCGCCCACCTACCGCTTCGAGCGCCTGCCGTCGCAGCAGGCGCAGTCCGCGTCCTTTGCCGCCATCGAGGCCGAGGCCGAGCGGGCGTTGGCGCGCGTGGGGCTGCGCCGCGACGAGGCGAACGCGCGCCTGGTGGCGCAGATCAGCGCCGAAGGGGGTTATGCCGTGCCCTACCACTGGCCCTACTACGCCACCGACCCGTTCTACGGCCGCTTTGGCTGGGGCCTGGGCTGGGGCGGGCCGCACTTCGGCGTGGGCCTGGGCGGCGGCTGGCTGATGGACGGGCCGCCCACGCTCCACCACCGCCGGGTCAGCCTGGTGCTGCGCGACGCCGCCAGCGGCCAGGTGGTCTACGAGACATCCGCGCTCTACGAGGACGTCTGGACCAGCGACCCCGCCATCTATGGCGTGCTGTTCGACCAGGCGCTGAGCGGCTTTCCGCAGCCGCCACAGGGCGCGCGCCGGGTGCGCACAGAAGTCGTGCCGCCGCGCTGAGGAGCTAAGGAACCTCTGCATGAAATCCGCCGCGCCCGTGCTAGCGCCCTGATCACACAGCTGAGACGATACGCCCCATGAAGCAGCAAAGCCTTGGCCTTGGCCTTGGCCAGTCGATCTTGATCGGCCAGGAGCACTTCGGCCTGCGCTGTGGCTTGCTGCGCTGCGTCTTGGACAGTGGGCACAACCGAGCCGGTCATGGCGCGGCCTTGCGGCACGGTTGGCTTCCTGAAGCTCAGGCGACTTCAAGCACGCGCATTTCAACGTGCAGGCCAGCAGCCGCTGCCATGTTCACCAGCGCATCCAAGCCGAACAGGTTGATCTTGCCTCGCATCAGGTCAGACACTCGCGGCTGGGTCACGCCAAGCAGCTTGGCGGCCTGCGCCTGGGTCACTTCAGCGCGCGCCAAGTGGTTCTTGAGCGCCGTCATGAGGGCGGAACGCAGCTTCATGTTCTCCGCTTCTTCCGGGGTGTCCTCGATGGCATCCCAGACGCTGGCAAATCGTTGGTTGCTCATTGGGCTAGCTCCTTCACTAAATCACGATACCGCTTTGCGGCCAGGTCCAGATCGGCCTTGCTGGTCTTCTCCGTCTTCTTCTTGAAGCAGTGCAGCACATAGACAGCATCCGCAAACTTGGCGACGTAGATCACCCGAAACGCCCCAGCAGCATCCCGAATCCGAATCTCTTTCACGCCCTGGCCCACCGTAGCCATGGGCTTCCAGTCGTCCGGCTCCTGGCCGTGCTGCACTCGGTCAATCTGATGCCCAGCCTCACGCCTCGCCGCAAGGGGAAAGGCACGCAGGTCATCAAGGGCGCTGCCCCGGAACTCGATGGGCTTGGGGACGGACATGCGGAGAGTATACAAAATTTTGTATACTCCGGGAAGTACTTCGGTGTGCCCTACGTGCCATGCGATTTTTCCGCTTCCAGAAAAGGCCTGTAAAGCCGCCAAAGCGGTTGACCCACCCTTCCCCCTTTCCCAAAGCGACGAAGCCGCTCCAGCGGCCGAATAGGCGCCACGCTGCGCCCTTCGGTCCTGCCGTTTGCCTACTCCTCACTTGATGAACAGTGAGGGGAGCCGTGCGCCGAAGGGCGCACAGGGGGCGAAGCCACTGGGGACTGGGGGGTGCAGCGCCCCCAGCCGAGGAGCGCCTTAGGCGCGGGCGGGACGCCGGGGCGGTTCCATCCCAGCGGTTCCCTCGGTTGGCCGTTGAGCGGGCGGGCGATATCGTTGAGCAGCGTCTGGCTGATGGTGGACAGGTCGCTGCCCTTGGGCAGGAACTGGCGCAGCAAGCCATTGGTGTTCTCGTCGCTTCCGCGCTGCCAAGGTGCATGCGGATCGCAAAACCAGCTGTCCATCTTCAGCCGTCGGCTCAGTTCCTCGAAGTGGGCCATTTCGCTGCCGCGGTCGCGGGCCAGGCTCTCGCGCAGGAAGGCCGGCAGCTTCTTCATCTGGCGGCTGAAGCCTTCCACGGCATCCGTCGCCGTGCAGCCATCCATGTGGCACAGCACCACGAAGCGCGTCTTGCGCTCCACCAGCACGCCCACCGCGGAGCGGTGGTAGGCCCCCTTGATGAAGTCGCCCTCCCCGTGCCCGGGCAGCAAACGGTGCTCGATGCGCTCCGAACGGTTCTGGATCCGCAACGCCTCGGGCACGAAGCTCCTGGCCGCGGCAGTTGTTCGACGCCGCCCCCGCGATGGCTTCGCCTGGCGCAGCGCGGCGCTCATGTCCAGCTTGAGCGCGCCGTGCGGCTGTGCGTAGATCGTCGTGTAGATCGTCTCGTGGGAGACCAGGCCAGGGCGTGTGGCGTCGGGTATTTGCCGCAGTCTGGCGGCAATCTCTTGCGGCGATCAGCGGCAAAAGATCAGTCGGTGGCGCACGTGCTGGTGCAGCGCAGTGCCTGGGAGCAGCAAACGTGGACGACGACTGGCGCTGCGGCGCTCGCGATAGCCCTGGGCGGCGCGCGTCGCGTCGTAAGCCCCGGGTCCTGCCCGCTGCAGCTCACGCGATAGCGTGGATGGCGAACGGCCCAAGCGGCGCGCAATCGAACGCAGGTTGCTGCCGCTCTGGCGCTCGATCATGATCACGGCGCGATCCTCGGAACTCAGGTGATGGTAGGTTCTGGACATGGCAACGCCCTGATATGGGGGCGTTGCGCTTGGACGTTGAGTCTAAGGAGACTCTTCTATGCAGCAGCCACAATGAGCAGATGGCCACAGAGCCTTTCCCCGCTTCGATGCCGGAAGCCACCCGCATCATCGCCATCCGCCACGGCGAGACCGCCTGGAACGTGGACGGCCGCATCCAGGGCCACCTCGACATCGGCCTGAACGACATCGGCCTGTGGCAGGCGCGCCAGACCGCGCGTGCCCTGGCTGGCGAGGACATCGCCGCGATCTACAGCAGCGACCTGCAGCGCGCCTGGGCCACGGCGCAGGCAGTGGCCGTGGCGACCGGCGCGCCCCTGCGCGCGGAGCCGGGCCTGCGCGAGCGCAGCTTCGGGCGCTTCGAGGGGCGCACCTTCCGGCAGGTCGAGCAGGAAGCGCCGCAGGACGCGCTGCGCTGGCGCAAGCGCGATCCGGAGTACGCCCCGGAAGGCGGGGGCGAATCGCTCGTGGCCTTGAGCACGCGCATCGCCGAGGTGGTGGGGCGCCTCGCCTCGGGCCATGGCGGCGGGCAGATCGTGCTGGTGGCGCACGGCGGGGTGATGGACGTGCTGTACCGCCTCGCCACCCGCCAGGGGCTGCAGGCACCGCGCAGCTGGCCCCTCGCGAACGCGGCGATCAACCGGCTGCTGTGGACGCCCGGGGGCCTGGCGCTGGTGGGCTGGTGCGACGTACGGCACCTGGAGGGCAGCAGCCGCGACGAGCGGCTGTCCTGAGCCGGCGCGCCGGGAGACTGGCCCAGCGCTCCGGCCCGCGCCGCGGGTCCCGGCAAGGCCTTGACTTCCTGACGTTTTTTTGCCACAATAGCGGCTTCGTCATTTCCGGAGTCCCCACGTGGACAGTGCCAGTTCAACCAGCGATGCAAGGCGCGCCGCAATGGCAGCGCTGCTGGCCGACTGACCGACTCCGCCCAGGTGCGATCCAGGCACGGGGCGGGCCGGCAGCCCCAGCTTCCCGCCCCATTGCCGTGTCGCAACCGTTTCTCCGTTGCCTTGCATTCGCTGCGAGCCCGCTCGCCGCTGCCGTGTGGACCGCCGCATGGCGTGGCCGGGCGGCGTTTGATGCGTGCCGCTACGTGGCTCCTCCCGTGCCAGCACAGGAGTCTGCCATGCCCGTTTTCTGGTTTCGCCTCGCGCGCCGCTTGCCCTCCCAAGGGTCGGCATTCGATGCGCCACGCCATGGCGCCGGCGTGCAGCCGCCGACCTCGCCCCTGGACCAGGCGCTCGAGCTCGATGCGCGCACCGCTTGGCCCACGCACCGCATCCGCAGCTTCCTGAGCATGAGCGGCGGCAGCGGCCAGGCCACCGCACAGCGCGACGGCCTGCGCTGACGGTCAGGGCTGCGGTCCACGCCGCAGCGGCCTTTCCTCCGGAGCCCGGCCGGACGCCGGGAGCCGGCGCCGCGCGTTGGGCGCGGCGCACGGCCGGCCGTTGCCCGGTGCCGGATCGTTTTTCGTTGGTTTTCCCGACGGGACGGGCGCCCCGCCATTGCGGCGGG
>NZ_ALEE01000546.1 GCF_000282995.1 Melaminivora alkalimesophila | reverse complement strand
CCCCCCCCAGCCGTTGCCGTTGGCTTTCTCGTTCAAGGAGTTTTTGCATGCAGCACCGCATGGGACGGCCCGCCCTTCACCGGCAGGCCGCGCTCGATCGCCAGTTCACCCACGCCATCGCCCCGACCCCCGGCGGCGGCGCGCTGCTGCGCGCCACCCTGGCTGCGCTGCGCCTGCACCGCCCGCAGGTGCTCGAGCGCCTGGTCGAGCAGGCCGGCGCACGGGAATTCGCGAAGGTGCTGGCCCGGCTGTCGGCGCGCCAGATGGTGGATGCGCTCACCCTGCTGCCGAGCGGGCAGCGCGCAGCCGTGTGCGCTGCACTGTCGCCGGCGGCGCGGCGCAAGTGGCACACGCTCGCGGCGGCGGACCTGGCCAGCGAAGCAGCGGCCACGCATCCTCCGATGCTGGAAGCGCCGCATCTGCGCGCACTGGCAATGCGCGCCGCCGGCTGGGCCCGGTCGCTGGCGGCAGGCCCC
>NZ_ALEE01000545.1 GCF_000282995.1 Melaminivora alkalimesophila | reverse complement strand
GCAGGCCCCCGCCGCGGCAAGGCAGGCACGGCCCCGGGGATCGGCGCCGGCGCACCGGCCTGAGCCCTGCCGAGCGGTTAGGCTTCGCTTCCCGGCCCGAAGGGCCTTCCTGGTCCGTGGCCCCGCCTTCTTGCTTCCATGCACGCTCTGCAAAACTTCGACCCCGCCGCCACGCTCAACACGCTGGTCAGCCTGTGCTTCGCCTTCGTCTTCGGCAGCCTGATCGGGCTGGAGCGCCAGATCCGCCAGCGCACGGCCGGCCTGCGCACCAACGCGCTGGTCGCCGTGGGGGCGGCGGTGTTCGTGGATCTGTCCATGCGCATGAACGGCGTGGAGGGCTCGGCGCGCGTGGTCTCCAACGTGATCACGGGCGTGGGCTTCCTGGGCGCGGGCGCGATCATGAAGGAAGGCATCAACGTCACCGGCCTGAACACGGCGGCCACGCTGTGGGGCTCGGCGGCCGTGGGGGCGTGCGCGGGCGCCAACTTCATCGTCGAGGCGGCGCTGGCCACGCTGTTCGTGCTGGCGGGCAACACGCTGCTGCGCCCGGTGGTCAACCACATCAACCGCAGCCCCCTGAGCAGCGCTGCGGCCGAGGCGACCTACCACGTCTACGCCATGTGCCGGCGCAGCGCGCAGGCCGAGGTGCGCGAGCACATGGTGCAGTTGCTGCAGGAGGCGCAATACCCCGTGCGCGCGGTGCAGAAGCACAGCTTCGGCGAGCGCGACTCGGAGATCGAGGTGGTGCTGTATGCGACTTCGGTGGACGCGGCGGAGCTCGATGGCGTGGTGCGCCGCATCGAGAAGCTGCCGGGCGTGCTGCAGGCCTACTGGAACGCCGGCACCACGCCGGTGGGCTGAGCCCCGGCGCGGGTCATTCCGCGAACAGGCCGCCCGTGCTGCGCGGCGGCGCCACGCCCAGGTGGCGGTAGGCGGCCAGCGTTGCGACGCGCCCGCGCGGCGTCCGCTGCAGGAAGCCCTGCTGGATCAGATAGGGCTCGATCACGTCCTCGATGGTGCCCGATTCCTCGCCGATGCTGGCGGCGATGTTGTCCAGGCCCACCGGGCCGCCGTCGAAGCGGTGCACCACGGCCTCCAGGAGCTTGCGGTCCATCACGTCGAAGCCCTGCGGATCGACGTCCAGCATGGCCAGCGCGCGCTGGGCGATGTCCAGCGTGATGCGCCCATCGCCCTTCACGTCGGCGTAGTCGCGCACGCGGCGCAGCAGGCGGTTGGCGATGCGCGGCGTGCCGCGCGAGCGGCGGGCGAGCTCGAAGGCGCCTTCCTCGTCGATGGGCGCATGGAGCAGCCCCGCCGAGCGCAGCACGATGCGCGCCAATTCCTCGGGCGTGTAGAACTCCAGGCGCGCGACGATGCCGAAGCGGTCGCGCAGCGGGTTGGTGAGCATGCCGGCGCGCGTGGTCGCACCCACCAGGGTGAAGGGCTGCAGGTCCAGCTTGATGGAGCGCGCCGCTGGGCCCTCGCCGATCATGATGTCGATCTGGTAGTCCTCCAGCGCCGGGTAGAGGATTTCCTCGACCACGGGCGACAGGCGGTGGATCTCGTCGATGAACAGGACGTCGTTCTTCTCCAGGTTGGTCAAGAGCGCCGCCAGGTCCTTGGGTTTTTCCAGCACCGGGCCGCTGGTCTGGCGCAGCTGCACGCCCAGTTCGGTGGCGATAATGTGCGACAGCGTCGTCTTGCCCAGGCCGGGCGGGCCGAACAGCAGCACGTGGTCCAGCGCCTCGCCGCGCTTGGCGGCCGCCTGGATGAAGATCTCCAGCTGCTCGCGCGCCTTGGCCTGGCCGACGTATTCATCGAGCAGCTTGGGGCGCAGCGCACGCTCCAGGGCTTCCTCCTGGCTGGAGGCCGGGGCGGCCGAGATCACGCGCTCGTGCCCCCGCGAGGGCTGCGGCGGCGGTGCGGCGAAGTCGTCGGTGTGGATGGTCATGCTGTGGGCATTTTCCCCGATTGCCCTGCAGCGCGGCGGCCTCATGGCCTTTGGGTAACATCTTCGCCCTTTCCCCGCCTTTGCGGGACGAACCACCTGCTTGCGGGCGCCGTGCGACGCAGGGCGCCCGCCCGTGCCATGAACCCGAATCCAACACCCCCTTCCTTCCTGCGCCGCGTCGCCCTGGCGATCGGCAGCTTCTTCGCGATCCTGGGCGATGCCCGGCTGGCCGGCGCCGTCGAGCGGCTGCGCGGCGGCGAGCCCCTGGCGG
>NZ_ALEE01000544.1 GCF_000282995.1 Melaminivora alkalimesophila | reverse complement strand
GCCGACGCCCCGCCGCGCGAGGTGCGCGTCGAGGTGCCGGTCGAGAAGATCGTCGAGACGCGCATCGAGGTGCCGGTGGAGCGCGTGGTCGAGAAGACCATCGAGACCGTCAGCCCCGCCGCGGCGCTGCAGCTGCTGGCCCTGCTGCAGCGCCAGGCGCGCTTCGTCGACTTCGTGCAGGAGGACGTGGCCGGCTACAGCGACGCCGAGATCGGCGCCGCCGCGCGCGTGGTGCACGAGGGTTGCCGCAAGGTGCTGGCCGAGCATTTCGCGCTCGCGCCGGTGCGCAGCGAGGAGGAAGGCAGCCGCATCACGCTGCCCGTGGGCTTCGACGCCACCGCCGTGCGCGTGAGCGGCAACGTGGTCGGCCAGCCGCCGTTTGCCGGCACGCTCGCGCACCG
>NZ_ALEE01000543.1 GCF_000282995.1 Melaminivora alkalimesophila | reverse complement strand
GCGCGCGCTCAGCCACTGCAGCTGCAGGGGGTTGACCAGCAGCACGGCGCTGGCAGGGGAACGGCGCGCATCATCGCCCAGGCCGAGGTGGAGCTGTGAGCGCCGCCGCGCCGGGCCCGGCCACGCCCCCGGCCGCTGGCGACCGACCGCATTACAGCCTGGGCGTCGACCTGGGGACCACGCACTGCGCGCTGTCCTGGGTGGATCTGGCGGCCTCCGAGGGCGAGCGCGTGGTGCAGGGCGTGCTGGACGTGCCGCAGCTGGCGGCGCCGGGCAGCGTCGAGGCGCAGCCGCTGCTGCCGTCCTTCCTCTACCTACCGCACGAGGCGGAATTCGCCGCCGCCGACCTGGCGCTGCCTGGCCAGCCGGCGCAGCCCTTCATTGCCGGCGCCCTGGCGCGCGCGCGCGGGGCGGCAACGCCGATCCGGCTGGTCGCCAGCGCCAAGAGCTGGCTGTGCCACCCGGGCGTGGACCGGCGCGCGCCGATCCTGCCGCCCGAGGCGCCCGAGGAAGTGCCGCGCATCTCGCCCCTGGCGGCCAGCACGGCCTACCTGGAGCACCTGCGCCGCGCCTGGGACGCCGCGCACCCCGAGGCGCCGCTGGCCGCACAGCAGGTGACGGTGACCATCCCCGCCTCCTTCGACCCGGCCGCGCGCGAGCTCACGGCCGAGGCCTGCCGCGCCGCCGGCCTGGGGGCCTTCACGCTGCTGGAGGAGCCGCAGGCCGCGCTCTACAGCTGGATCCAGGCCAGCGGCGGCGCCTGGCGCAAGCAGGTGCGCCACGGCGACCTCATCCTGGTGGTGGACGTGGGCGGCGGCACGACCGACCTGTCGCTGATCGCGGTGCTGGAGCGCGATGGCAACCTGGAGTTGCAGCGCGTGGCCGTGGGCGAGCACATCCTGCTGGGCGGCGACAACATGGACCTGGCGCTGGCCTATGGCGTGGCGCGCAAGCTGGCGGCCGAAGGCCGGCAGCTGGACGCCTGGCAGACGCGCGCGCTGGCGCATGCCTGCCGCGCCGCCAAGGAGCAGCTGCTGGCCGACGATGCGCCGGCCAGCGTGCCGGTGGTGGTGCCCAGCCGGGGGGCGCGGCTGATTGGCGGCAGCCTGCGCACCGAAGTCACGCGCGACGAGGTGCTGCAGCTGCTGGTGGAGGGTTTCTTCCCGCGCGTGGCGATCACCGAGCGCCCCCAGGTGCGGGCACGCGCCGCGCTCACCCAGCTGGGCCTGCCCTACGCGCAGGATGCCGCCATCACGCGGCACCTGGCGGCCTTCCTCGCGCGCCAGTCTGCGGCCACGGCGCAGATGGAACACCTGCCGCCGCCGCCCGAAGGCGCCACCTTCCTGCACCCCACGGCGCTGCTGTTCAACGGCGGCGTGCTCAAGGCCGCGCAGGTCGAGGCGCGCATCCTGGAGGTGCTCAATGGCTGGCTGGCCGCGGAGGGCGCACCGCCCGTGCGGCTGCTCGAAGGCGCGCAGCTCGATCTCGCCGTGGCGCGCGGCGCGGCCTATTTCGGCCACGTGGCGCAGGCCGGCCGGGGCGTGCGCATCCGCGGCGGCACGGCGCAGAGCCACTACGTGGGCGTCGAAGGCAACATGCCTGCCATCCCCGGGATGGAGCCGCCGATCGCCGCGCTGTGCCTGGCGCCCTTCGGCATGGAGGAGGGCAGCGAGGTGGAGCTTGCCGACCAGCAGTTCGGCCTGGTCGTGGGCGAGCCGGTGCGGCTGCGCTTCTTCGGCTCCAGCGTGCGCCGCCAGGACACGGTCGGGACGCTGCTGGAAGCCTGGGGGCCCGAGGAGCTGACGGAGCTGCAGGAGATCGAGCTGCAGCTGCCCGCCCAGGGCCGCACGGCCGGCGAGGTGGTGCCCGTCACCCTCCACGCGCGCGTGACCGACATCGGCACGCTGGAGCTGCACGCCGTGCCGGTGGGCGGGGAGGCGCGCTGGAAGGTGGAGTTCGACGTGCGCACGCCGGCCGCCGAGGCCTGAGCCATGGCCGGGCCGGGTCCGCGCTTCGCCGTCGGCATCGACCTGGGCACCAGCCACTGCGCGCTGGCCTGGGCGCCGCTCGGCGCGCAGGCGTCCGACATCCAGCTGCTGCCCCTGCCCCAACGCACCTCCCCTGCGGAGGTGCAGGCCGCGGTGCTGCTGCCCTCGATGCGCTACCAGGCGGCGCCGGGCGAGCTGGCGGACGCCTGGCACGCGCCCTGGCCGCCCCTGGGCGCCAGCGAGGAAGCCCCTGCCACCCTCGGCACGTGGGCGCGCACGCTGGGAGCAGCCACGCCGCAG
>NZ_ALEE01000542.1 GCF_000282995.1 Melaminivora alkalimesophila | reverse complement strand
CCACGCCGCAGCGGCTGGTGGCCAGCGCCAAGAGCTGGCTGTCGCACGCGGGCGTGGACCGCACCGCGCCCATCCTGCCCTGGGGCGCGGGCGAAGAGATTCCGAAGATCTCGCCGGTCGAGGCCTCGGCCAGCTACCTGGCGCACCTGCGCGCCGCCTGGGATGCGGAGCACCCCGACGCGCCGCTCAGCCAGCAAAGCGTGGTGCTCACCGTGCCGGCCTCCTTCGACGAGGGCGCGCGCGCCCTGACCCTGGAAGCCGCCCAGCAAGCCGGCCTGCCGCCGGTGCAGCTGCTGGAGGAGCCCAAGGCGGCCTTCCACGACTGGCTGGTGCTGCAGGGCGAGGCCCTGGCGGCGCAGCTGGCCGACAGTCGCTTGGTGCTGGTGGTGGACGTGGGCGGCGGCACCACCGACCTGACGCTGATCCGCGTACAGCCGCCGGCGGACGGCACCGGGCTGCCCCGGCTCACCCGCACCGCCGTCGGCGAGCACCTGATGCTGGGCGGCGACAACATGGACCTCGCCCTGGCGCACCGATTGGAGCCACATTTTGCGGGCGGCGAAGGCCAGCGCCTGGCGCCAGCGCGCTTTGCCGAGCTGGTGCAGCGCTGCCGCGGCGCCAAGGAGCGGCTGCTGGGCCGGGACGCCCCCACGTCGGTGCCCATCACCCTGCTGGGTGCGGGCTCGCGGCTGCTGGCCCAGGCGCGCTCGGTCGCACTCACGCACGAGCAGGTGCAGGCCTGGGTGGTCGAGGCCTTCCTGCCCGACGCGCAGCCCGGCGACACCCCGGCGCGCCACCTCGGAGCCCTGCGCGGCCTGGGCCTGCCCTACCCGGCCGATGCCGCCATCTCGCGGCACCTGGCGCATTTCCTCGCCCGGCATGCGCCCGACGGCGAGCTGCCCGACACGTTGCTGCTCAACGGCGGTGTGTTCCATGCCCACGCCCTGGCAGAGCGGCTGACCGGGCTGCTGGCGCGGTGGCGCGGCGGGCCGGTGCGGGTCCTGCACAACCCCCACCCCGACTGGGCCGTGGCCCGCGGCGCCGCCGCGCACGCGCTCGCGCAGCACCAGGTCGAGGCCCACGCGCGGCAGCCTGCCGCCTCCAGGGCGCGCGCTTCCGACGCCACCCCGACAGCCATGCCACGCATCGGCGGTGGCTCGGCGCGCAGCTACTGGCTGCTGCTGCCAGGCCGGGAGGGCGCGCCGGCGCAAGGCATCTGCCTGCTGCCGCGGGGCACGGAAGAAGGTACCCGCTTGGTGCTGGCCGGGCGGCGCTTTGCACTGGCGCTCGGCCAGCCCGTGCATTTCGCGCTGCTGGCGCGCAGCCAGGGCCAGGCGCAGGCCGGGCAGATCGTGCCCATCGAAGGCGAAGGCTGGACCGAGTTGCCGCCCCTGGCCACCGTGCTGGCGGCCCCGCCCGGGCGCGAACGCGCGCGCGTGGAGGTGCAGCTGGCCACTTCCATGAGCGAGGTGGGGACGCTGGAGGTGCGCTGCGTGGCGCTGGACGATCCTGGGCGTTCCTGGCTGCTGCCCTTTGCCGTGCGCGGGGCGGCCGGTGGCAGGGCCGCCGGGGCCTCCCGCGAGCCCGGGACGGCCAGCGAAGAGCCGGGCGGCAAGGGCGACGCTGCCGATGCCCGCCTGCCTGATGCCATCGCCCTGCTCGATCGCGTCTTCGGCAACCAGGCGCAGGACGTCGCTCCGAAGGAGGTGCGCCAGCTGCGCCAGTCGCTGCAGAAGCTGCTCGGCCCGCGCGAGGACTGGCCGCTGGCGCTGCTGCGCGCCCTGTTCGATGCGCTGCTGGCGCGGGCTCGCCGGCGCCGGCGCACGCCCGAGCACGAGCGCGCCTGGCTGAACCTGGCGGGCTGGTGCCTGCGCCCCGGCGTGGGCGCGCAGCTCGACGCCTGGCGCGTGCAGCAGGTCTGGCAGCTCTACCCCCAGGGCCTGGGACACCCGCGGGAGGCCGCCAACTGGACCGAATGGTGGGTCTTCTGGCGCCGCGTGGCCGCCGGTCTCGACGAGGCGCAGCAGATGCAGCTGCTCGAGGATGTGGCCGGGCGCATGCAGAAGGCCGTGCAACGCACGGGCGCCGGGCGCAGCCAGTGGGGCAGCTACGACGACATGCTGCGCCTGTTTGCCGCCATGGAGGCCGTGCCCTGGCAATACCGCCAGGAGATGGGCCAGTGGATGCTCACGCGCCTGAAGCGCCCGGACGAGCCGCCGCAGACCTGGTGGGCAGTCGGCCGCCTGGCGGCGCGCACGGCGCTGGCAGCCAACGCGCACCGCGTCATGCCGCCCGCAGCGGCGCAGGAATTCCTGGCCGCCACCCTGGCGCAGGACTGGCGCAGGAACGAACACGCCATGTTCGCCGCCGTGCAGATCGCGCGCATGACCGGCGAGCGCACGCTCGACCTCCCGCAGGAGTGGCGCGCACAAGTGCTGGAGAAGCTGGCGGCCAGCGGCGCGCCCGAACGCTGGATCGCCCAGGTGCGCGAGGTCCAGGCCCAGGACGCCGAGGACCAGCGGCGCAGCCTGGGCGACAGCCTGCCGCCGGGGCTGGTGCTGGTGGGCTGAGGGCGTCCGAGCCCGAAGCCTCAGCCGCCGGGATTCAGCCAGCGCCGGATCGCATCGCGGTAGGCCAGATCGAAGCGACCGTAGTAGTCCACAGCGTCGGGCCGGGCACAACTGGACAGGCCGCCCATCAGCTGGCCCACCACGTAGCGGCGCTCCCCCAGGGTGAGGAATGCGGCCGAGCCGCTGCTGCCGCCTTCTACGACGCCCGTTCGCCATCCCAGGGTGAGGTAGGTGCCCTCGGTCTCGTTGCTCGCCCGGCACAGGCCGCCATCGCTGCAACTGCTGTAGTGCAGCAGCGTTCCCAGGCTGATCTTTTGCATGTCCCCACCCGGGTGGTGCACCACTGCCAGGGGGGTGCCCGGCTGCAGCGGGCTGCCGAAGTAGGAGCCGGCGTAGACGATGCCGGCAGGAGGCGCGCCGTTCAGGCGCATGAGCGCCACGTCGGTGCGTGCTGCCGCGTACAGCAGCGTGGCGCCGCCCGTCAGGCGCTGGGCCCCGGCAGTGTCCGTGCCGCCACAGCTGCGGGCGCGCAGGAACCATTCGGTGGTCAGCGTGGAGGCCACCGTCTGGCGGTCGATGCAGTGGTTCGCACTCAGGAAATACGGGGTTCCCGAAGAGGCGGCGTCGTTCATCAGCGTGCCCGTGCACAGGTAGGCCTTGCCGTCCTCGCGCACGAAGACCATGCGCGCCACGGAGCGGCCTTGCTCCAGGTATTCGGGCCGGCAGGCCAGGTCCACGTTGCAGCTGCCTGCAGCCTTGGTCTGCAGCGCCAGTTGCGCTTCGTCAGGGGTCTGCGTGAAATGGGACAGCCGCGGCACCGACAACCGGACGCCGTCCGTGGCGGCCGAGTGCGGAATTTCCACTTCCAGCGTGGTCTGTGCGCCGCCGAAATCGGGGCTCCACCAAGTGCGCGCGGCCCGGTCATCGGCGCCTGCCTCGGCATGGCGCGCGGCCATGGTGCGCAGGGCCTGCGCATCCACCTCGACGACCTCGTCCTGCGGCGCGCCATAGGCCCGCAGCACTGCGCCCGGCGGCAGGGCCTCCACCAGCACCCCCAGCCGCACGCCGTGCGCGCCTTCGGCCACGAAACGCAGGGCTGCCACCTGCGTGTTCCGCCCGGACGGATGCCACTGCAGCAGAGCGGCTGTGCCCTGCGGCGTGGCCGTGTCGGCCACACTGCGTGCCTGCCCGATCTGCAGCGGCGCTCCGGGCGATCCAGAGCCCACGGTCGCCTTGGTGGGCGGCGCCTGCAGCGGGCCGAGCACCACTGTGCGCACCATGCCCGAGGCTGCAGCAGCCTGCGCCGGTCGGGCGGCGCCTTCGGTCAGCTTGGCTGCGGGCGCAGCAGCGGGATCGAACGCCTCGATGCGGTCCCCGGCCACCGGAGGGACCGTCGACGGCGGCGGCGCCGGATCGGGAGCGCCGTTGTCGCTGCCGCCCCCACAAGCGGCCAGCGCCAGCAGCAGGGACAGGGCGGCACGGCGCAGGGCCGGACGGGCGAGAAATCTGTCCATGGGGTCTCCTTGTCGTGTCCAATCGATGGGTGGCAATCACCTGGCCAGCGCCTTGAGCGCCAGCCGGATGCCCTCGCTCACGCCCACGTCCGGGGGCAGCGCCTTGAGCGCCGCCGCCGCCTCCTTGTCGCTGTAGCCCAGGGCGAGCAGCGCCTGCAGGATGTCTCCCTGCGCCCCGCCCGCCGCCTGCGCGCGCACGCCCGACAGGTCCACGCCCAGCTTGCCGCGCAGCTCCAGCAGCAGCCGCTCGGCCGTCTTCTTGCCGATGCCCGGCACCTTCAGCAGGCGCGCGCCCTCCTGCAGCGACACCGCCTGCGCCAGATCCTCAACCCCGATGCCCGAGAGCACCGACAGCGCCGTGCGCGGCCCCACGCCCGCGACCTTGATCAGCTCCCGGAAAGTCTGGCGCTCGGCGGCCGTGGCGAAGCCGTAGAGCAGCTGCGCGTCCTCGCGCACGATGAACTGGGTGAGCAGGGACACCTGCTGGCCCAGCGCCGGCAGGTTGTAGAAGGTGCTCATGGGCACCAGCACCTCATAACCCACGCCGTGGCAGTCCAGCAGCACCTCCGGGGGATTTTTCTCCAGCAGCGTGCCGGTCAATTTGCCTATCATGGATATCCTCGTGGCCGCGCGCGGCGCCTTTCCTGCCCGCACGGCGAAACCTCATCGCCCCAAAGATTATCCGCGTGATCCTGCGCCACACCTTCATCCCCCACAACAACACGCGGCTGGCCCACCTGTGCGGCCCGGCGGACGCGCACCTGCGCACCATCGAGGCTGCACTGCAGGTGAAGATCGCCCACCGCCACGAGCAGTTCAAGGTGGAGGGCCCCAAGGCCCACGCCACCCAGGCCATGGAACTGCTGCAGGCGCTCTACGAAATGGCGGAGCAGCCGATCCGCGAGGAGCAGATCCAGCTCATGCTGGCCGGCGATGCCAGCATGCGCGCGGAAGCCGATGGCACGCTGGTGCTGGCCACGCGCCGCGCCGACCTGCGCGCGCGCACCCCGGGCCAGGGCAACTACCTGGCCAACATCGCCGCGCACGACATCACCTTCGGCATCGGCCCGGCCGGCACCGGCAAGACCTACCTGGCCGTGGCCTGCGCGGTCGATGCGCTGGAGCGCGGCAGCGTGCAGCGCATCGTGCTCACGCGCCCGGCGGTGGAGGCGGGCGAGCGCCTGGGCTTCCTGCCGGGCGACCTCACGCAGAAGGTCGATCCCTACCTGCGCCCGCTGTACGACGCCCTGTACGAGCTCATGGGCTACGAGCGCGTGCAAAAGGCCTTCGAGCGCAACCAGCTGGAGATCGCGCCGCTGGCCTTCATGCGCGGGCGCACGCTGAACAACGCCTTCGTCATCCTGGACGAGGCGCAGAACACCACGCCCGAGCAGATGAAGATGTTCCTCACGCGCCTGGGCTTCGGCGCGCGCGCCGTGGTGACAGGCGACGTGAGCCAGATCGACCTGCCGCGCGGCATGCCCAGCGGCCTGATCGACGCCGAGCTGGTGCTCAAGCGCGTGCAGGGCATCGCCTTCACGCGCTTCACCAGCAGCGACGTGGTGCGCCATCCGCTGGTGGCGCGCATCGTCGATGCCTACGACGCCCAGCGCAGCCGCCGGCCGGCCGCCTGAGGCGACGCCCCCTTTTTTCCCGGAACCCCTTCCACGGCGCACCATGGCCCTGCCCCATCTCGCCCTCTCGCTGCAATTCGCACGCACGCCCGAGGCAACCGCGCACCGCCCGGTGCTGGCGCGCCACCGCGTCGCACGCTGGGTTCGCCATGCGCTGGCCGCCGATGCCGAGATCACCGTGCGCATCGTCGGCGCCGACGAGGGCTGGCAGCTCAACCGCGACTTCCGCCAGCGCGACTACGCCACCAACGTGCTGACCTTCGACTACCAGCAGGCGCCCGTCGTCCTGGCCGATCTGGTGCTGTGCGCCCCGGTGGTCGAGCGCGAGGCGCGCGAACAGGGCAAGACGCTGCAAGCACACTACGCCCACCTGCTGGTGCACGGCACGCTGCACGCCCAGGGCTGGGACCACGAGACCAGCGAGCAGGACGCCGAGGCGATGGAGGCGCACGAGACCGCGATCCTCGCGCGCCTGGGCTTTGCCGACCCCTATGCGGCGGGCCAGGGCTGAACGCGCCGCCGAAAAGCACTTGCACCCTGGGCATGACCAATGCCGGCGCGCCGCCTGCCTAAGATCGACGGATGCTCGATACCGCCCTGATCCTTGCCGCCGCCTTCGTGGCCGGCGCCCTCAACTCCGTCGCCGGAGGCGGCAGCTTCCTGACCCTGCCGGCGCTGGTGTTCATCGGCGTGCCGCCGGTGGTCGCCAACGCCACCGGCACGGTCGCCCTGCTGCCCGGCTACATGGCGGGCGCCTGGGGGTTTCGCGAGGACATGCAGCCCCCGCCCGGCCTGTCGATGCGCGCCGTGGTCCTGCTGTCGCTGATCGGCGGCTCGGCCGGCGCGGCCCTGCTGCTGGTCACCTCGGACGCGGTGTTCCGCAAGCTGGTGCCGTGGCTGCTGCTCGTGGCCACCGCCCTGTTCGCCTTCGGTCCGCAGCTGCGCCAGTGGGCCGGCGGCTCGGGCGGGCACGACAGCGGCGCGCCGTCGGTGGCCAAGGCAGCCTTCGGCATGCTGGTGGTGGCCGCCTACGGCGGTTATTTCAACGGCGGCTTGGGCATCCTGCTGCTGGCGCTGTTCGGGCTGCTGGGCCAGACCCAGCTCAACGCCATGAACGGCATGAAGAACCTGGTCTCGGCGCTGCTCACGGCGATCGCGGTCGTGATCTACGCCGTGGGCGACATCGTCTTCTGGCGCGAGGCCCTGATCATGATGGTCGCCGCGACGCTGGGCGGCTA
>NZ_ALEE01000541.1 GCF_000282995.1 Melaminivora alkalimesophila | reverse complement strand
GACAGTTTCATCCGCGCGCACGGCAGCGAGGCCTTCGCGCGCGAGGTCCAGCAGGCGCTGCCCCTGTCGCGCTTCCTGCTGGTGATGGCGGCGCTGTTCTTCTGGAAACAGTAGGGCGCGGGGCGGCGGGCACCTAGGCCTGCCCGCCCGCCGGCGCGATGCGCAGCGGGATGGTCACCGGGCCGTCGTTGACCAGGTGCACCTGCATCTCGGCGGCGAATTCCCCCGTCTGCACCAGCGGGTGCGCCTCCCGGGCGCGCTCCACGAAATGCGCGTACAGCCGCCGCCCCTCGGCCGGGGCCGCGGCCTGGGTGAAGCTTGGCCGGTTGCCGCCGCGCGTGTCGGCCGCCAGCGTGAATTGGCTGACCACCAGCAACCCGCCGCCCACGTCCTGCACGCTGCGGTTCATCTTGCCGGCCTCGTCGCTGAAGATGCGCAGCTTCAGGACCTTGGCCAGCAGCTTCTCGGCCTCGGCCTCGCTGTCGCCCTGCTCGGCACACACCAGCACCAGCAGGCCCGCGCCGATGCGCCCCACCACCTGGCCCGCGACCTCCACGCGCGCCTCGCGCACGCGCTGCAGCAGCGCGATCATGGCAGGCGCTCCGCGCCGGGCTCGGCCTCACGGCGCCGCGCCTGCAAGGTCTCGAACACCGTCGTATGGTCCGTGGGCAGCAGTTCCAGCGTGGCGCGCAGGCCCGGCACGGCATGCAGCAGCGCCTGCTCGACGCTGCGGCGTTCGCGCGCCGCCTGACCGAGCGTCCAGTCGTGCGGCACGTGCATGTGCAGGTCCAGGTGGTTGCGCGCCCCGGCGCGGCGTGAGGCCAGGGCGTCGAAATACACCCGCCCGCCGCTGTCCTCCTCGTGGGCGCGCAGCACCGCGTGCACGCGCTCGAGCAGCTCGGGCGCCATGGCCTCGTCCATCAGGCCCTGCGAGGCGCCCCACAGCAGCCGCGCGCCCTCGCGCAGGATGTTCAGCGCCACGCCGATCGCCACCACCGGGTCCAGCCACAGCCAGCCGGTGGCGCGCACCGCCAGCAGGCCGGCCACCACGCCGATCGAGGTCCACACGTCGGTCAGCAGGTGGCGCGCATCGCCCTCCAGCGCCGCCGAGCGGTGCACGCGCGCGGCGCGCAGCATGCCCCAGGCGAGCAGCGCGTTGCAGGCCGTGCTCGCCAGCGCCAGCCCCATGCCCCAGCCCAGCTCCATGACCGGCTGGGGCTCCAGCAGCCGCAGCACAGCCGCCCAGATGATGGCCGCCGCCGCCCCGAGGATCAGGATGCCCTCGAAGCCGGAGGAGAAATACTCCGCCTTGTGGTGGCCGAAAGGGTGGCAATCGTCCGCCGGGCGGCGCGCCACCGTGACCATGGCCAGGGCGAACACCGCGCCCGCGAGGTTGACGAAGGATTCGAGCGCGTCGGAGAGCAGGCCCACCGAGCCGCTCACCCACCAGGCCAGCGTCTTGAGCGTGATGGTCAGGAGCGCCACCGCCACGGAGACGCGCAGGAGATTGACCGGCGTCATCCACGCCGGCAGGGCCCGCCGCTTCCATCCGAGTTCGAACATGGTGGCATTATCCGGCCCGCGCCCTTTCGCCGCCCGGCGCCTGGGCCCCATGCTCGGTTTCGCTAATGGACGGCCGCAGCAGCGCAAAGCACCATCTGCCCACCCATGGAAGCCCCGTTGCCTGCCCCCAGCGAGGATCCCCACGCAGGCGGCGCTGCAGCCGCGCTGAGGATCGACAGCCCGTTCGCGCGCCTGCTGGCTGATGCCGTGCCCGTGATGCTGGCCTACTACGCGTCGCAGGAGCTGCGCTGTGTCTTCGCCAATGCCCGGTATGCCCAACTGAACGGCTTCACCCCCGAGACCATCCTCGGCCGCACGGCGCGCCAAGTGCTGGGGGAAGACACCTGGGCCTTCGTCGAGCCCCACATCCGGCAGGTGCTGCAGGGCCAGGCCGTGCGCTACGAGCGCGAGCAGGCGCTGCCGGGAGGCGGGGTCCGCTTCCTGGAAGTGAGCATGGTGCCCCACCTCGTTCCGCCCTCCCCGGGCGGCGCGCCGCTGGCCGGCGTCTTCGTGCTGGTCAGCGACATCACGCACCACCGCCTCGCCGAGCGCGCGCTGGCCGAGAGCGAGGAGCGCATGCGCAAGTTCACCTCCGCCTCGGAGGAAGGCATCATCTTCCACACGGACGGGGTGATTCTCGACTGCAACGAGGCGGCACTGCACCTGACCGGCTTCGCGCGCGAGGAGGTGCTCGGCCGGCCGCTGCGGGAGTTCATCCTGCCGCAGTACCAGCAAGCCGTGCGGGCCTACACCGCCGAGCAGCGCGAGGACGTCTACGAGGTCGGGGTGCGTCGCAAGGACGGCGGCGCAATCCACCTGGAAGTCATCGGCAAGAGCCTGCCCGGGGCGGCCTCCGGCCAGCGCGTGGTGGTGCTGCGCGACGTGTCGGCGCGCAAACAGGCGCAGGCGCGCGCCGAGTTCCTGGCGTTGCACGATGCGCTCACCCAGCTGCCCAACCGCCCCCACCTGATGCAGCACCTGGCGCGCGTGCTGACCGAGTCGCAAGCGCGCGGCCAGCGGGTCGCGCTGCTGTTCGTCGACCTGGACCACTTCCGCACCGTGAACGACTCGCTCGGCCACGAGGCCGGGGACCGGCTGCTGCGCGAGATGGCGCGCCGCCTGCAGGGAGGCTCGAAGACCGGGCAATTCGTTGCCCGCGCCGGGGCGGACCAGTTCGTGCTGGTGCTGGAGGCGGTCGCCGATGCGC
>NZ_ALEE01000540.1 GCF_000282995.1 Melaminivora alkalimesophila | reverse complement strand
GCCGATGCGCAGCAGGCAGCCGCCAGCGCCGCCAGCGTGCTGGCCCACCTGCACCAGCCGCACTTGGTGGGCGGGGTCCAGGTGGCGCTGTCGGCCTGCGTCGGCGTCAGCCTGTTCCCGGACGACGGCGACAACGCCGACAAGCTGCTGCGCCGCGCGACCACCGCCGTGCGGCACGCCAAGGAAGCCGGGCGCGGCAGCTACAGCCTCTACCTGCCCACGATGGAGGGCCATGCGCCCGCCGTGCTGCAGCAGGAACACCTGCTGCGCCGCGCGGTGCGCGAACAACAGTTCGTCCTGCACTACCAGCCCCAGGTGCGCGTGGACACCGGCCGGCTGCACGGCTTCGAGGCGCTGGTGCGCTGGCAGCACCCCGAGCAGGGTCTGGTCGGCCCGGACCACTTCATTCCCCTGGCCGAGTCGCGCGGCCTGATCACGGCGATCGGCCGCTGGGTGCTGCGCGAGGCCTGCCGCCAGCTGCGCGCCTGGCACGACGAGGGCCTGCCCCAAGTGCAGGTGTCGGTGAACCTGTCGGCCATCGAGTTCCGCCAGCGCGATGTCGTGGCCGACATCGAACACACGCTGCGCGAGTGCGGGCTGGCGCCGCGCTTCCTGGAGATCGAGATCACCGAAACCGCGCTGATGCAGCACGCCGACCAGACGCGCGAGACGCTGGCCGCGCTGCGTGCGCTCGGCGTATCCGTCACGGTGGACGACTTCGGTACCGGCTATTCCTCGCTCGCCTACCTCAAGCGCTACCCGCTCGACAAGATCAAGGTGGACCGGTCATTCGTCATCGACACGCCGCAGGATGCGGACGACGTGGCCATCGTCACCGCCGTGGTGCAACTGGCGCGCAGCCTGCAGCTGCAGTCGGTGGCAGAAGGTGTCGAAAACCCGGAGCAGCTCGCGCTGCTGCGCGGGCTGGGCTGCGACCTGGCGCAGGGCTACGGCATCGCCCGCCCGATGCCCGCCGCCCAGGCGCTCGAGTGGATGCGCCAGCAGGCGCGCCCGGTGGCGCGCTGCGGGTGAGGCCCCGCCACCTGCCGGGGCGTGGACAATCACCCCCATGGCGCACTTACCCGACCTTCCCCAGCCCAGCCTGCACAGCGACCCGGACGAGGCGCTGGCACGGATCCAGCTGCTGTACCAGCGGCAGATCGACCACCTGCGCGAGGCTATGCAGCGCTTCGTCGCCGGCGAGACGCCCGACGGCGCGGTGCGCGCCTTCTACCCCTACGTGCGCATGCAGACCGCCACTGTGGTGCGCGCGCCCACCCATCTGGCCTATGGCTTCGTCGAGGGGCCCGGGCGCTACGAGACCACCCTCACACGCCCCGACCTGTTTGCCGGCTACTACCGCGAGCAGCTGCGGCTGCTGCGTGCCAGCCACGGGGTGGAGTTCGAGGTCGGCCTGAGCGGCCAGCCGATCCCCATCCATTTCTCCTTTGCCGAGCACGACCACATCGAGGGCACGCTGAGCGCCGAGCGGCGCCTGCTGATGCGCGACGTCTTCGACCTGCCGGACCTCTCGGCCATGGACGACGGCATCGCCAACGGCACCTGGCGGCAGGGCCCGGGCGAGCCGCTGC
>NZ_ALEE01000539.1 GCF_000282995.1 Melaminivora alkalimesophila | reverse complement strand
GGCGACCCCCTGCCGCTGTCGCTGTTCACCGCCCCGCGCGTGGACTATTCGCTGCACCGCCTGCGCCACTACACCGGCACGGCGCCCGAGTGGTTCCAGAACTTCGTGCTGTTCACCAACTACCAGTTCTACATCGACGAGTTCGTGCGCCTGGGCCGCGCCGAGATGGACCGGCCCGACAGCGAATACACCGCCTTCATCGAGCCGGGCAACGTGGTGACGCGCCATGCCGGACTGCCGCCCGAGGCCGGCGACGAGCTGGGCGTGGCGCCGCCGCGCCTGCCGCAGATGCCCGCCTACCACCTGGTGCGCGCCGACCGCAGCGGCATCACCATGGTCAACATCGGCGTCGGCCCGGCCAACGCCAAGACCATCACCGACCACATCGCCGTGCTGCGCCCGCACGCCTGGATGATGCTGGGCCACTGCGCGGGCCTGCGCAACAGCCAGCAGCTGGGCGACTACGTGCTGGCGCACGCCTACGTGCGCGAGGATCATGTGCTGGACGAGGAGCTGCCGGTGTGGGTGCCGATCCCGGCGCTGGCCGAGATCCAGGTGGCGCTGCAGCAGGCGGTGGCCGAGGTCACGCAGATGCCCGGCGACCAGTTGAAGCGCATCATGCGCACCGGCACCGTGGCCAGCACCGACAACCGCAACTGGGAGCTGCTGCCCGACAACCTGCCGCAGCGGCGCTTCAGCCAGAGCCGGGCGATCGCGCTGGACATGGAGAGCGCCACCATCGCCGCCAACGGCTTTCGCTTCCGCGTGCCCTACGGGACGCTCTTGTGCGTGTCCGACAAGCCGTTGCACGGCGAGATCAAGCTGCCCGGCATGGCCAACCACTTCTATCGCGAGCGCGTCGACCAACACCTGCGCATCGGCATGCGCGCCATCGACATCCTGCGCGCCGGCGGCGTGCACCGGCTGCACAGCCGCAAGCTGCGCAGCTTTGCCGAGGTGGCGTTCCAGTAAAGGCCGCGGGGCCGGGGGGCGCCGCTCCCGCGCTCAGCCCCGCAGCAGCGCCGCCGCCTCGCGCGCCGCCACGCGGCCTTCGTCGGTCGGCACCACCCAGACCTCGATCCGGCTGTCGGGCGCGTGGATGGCGCACGCTCCTTCCACCTGGCGGTTGCGCGCCGCATCGATCCGCAGCCCCATCCAGCCCAGCTGCGCGCAGGCTTCCTCGCGCAGCTGGGCGTCGTTCTCGCCGATGCCGCCGCTGAAGGCCAGCAGGTCCAGCCCCTGCAGGCAGGCCGTGAGCGCCCCGGTCTCGCGCACCACGCGGTGCGTGAACTGGGCGATGGCGCGGCGCGCGTCGCCATGGCCAGCCGCCGCCTCGGCGCGCAGGCGCCGCATGTCGGCGGAGATGCCCGAGACGCCCAGCAGGCCCGATTGCCTGTAGAGCAGCGCCTCGATGCGCGCGTGCGTCCAGCCTTGTTCGAGCAGGTAGAGCAGCACGCCCGGATCGAGCGCGCCGCTGCGCGTGCCCATCATCAGGCCGTCGAGCGCGGAAAAGCCCATGGTGGTCGCCACGCTGGTGCCGCCGTGCGCCGCGCACAGGCTCGCGCCGTTGCCCAGGTGCGCCATGACCACGCGGCCATTGCCGCGGATGGTGCGCTCCTGCAGCACGCCCATGATGTACTGGTAGGACAGGCCGTGGAAACCGTAGCGGCGCACGCCCTGCTCGCTCAGCGCGCGCGGCAGCGCAAAAGCGCGGTCCACCTCGGGCATGTGGGCGTGGAAGGCGGTGTCGAAGCAGGCGATCTGCGGCAGCCCCGGGAAGGCCGCGCGAAAGCGCCGGATGCCCTCCAGGTTGTGCGGCTGGTGCAGCGGCGCGAGCGAGTTGAAGCGCGCCAGCCGCGCGAGCACCGCATCGTCCACGCGCACGCTCGCCGTGAATTCGCCCCCGCCGTGCACCACGCGGTGCGCCACGGCAGCGATCTCCGGCGCATCGGCCCATTCGCCGAGCAGCGCACGCAGGGCGTCGAGCGCCGCCCCGAAGGGCGAGGCGCCGGCCGGCACCTGCAGCGCACGCTGGTGCTTCTCGCCCCGGTGCTGCCAGCCCATGGCGGGCGCGCCGCCGGGCTCCAGCCCCTGGATGTTGCCCGACAGCAGGTGCGGCTGCACCTGGCCGTCCGTGAGCGGGTGCAGCGAGAATTTCAGCGAGGACGAGCCGGCATTGACTGCAAGAATGGCCATGGCGCGCCTCAACCCTGCTTCCAGGCGTTGTCCGCCTGCTTCCTGCGCTCGTGGTGCGCCGCCAGCACCGCCAGCACGGTGGAGGCCACGCGCACCATCGGCCCGTCGGCACGGCTGGTCAGGGCGATCGGCACGCGCGCCCCCAGCACCAGCCCCGAGCCGCTGGCGCCCGCCAGGTATTCCAGCTGCTTGGCGATCATGTTGCCGCTCTCCAGGTCCGGGACGGCCAGGATGTCGGCCTGCCCCGCCACCTCGGAGGCGATGCCCTTGATGCGCACGGCGTCCATGGAGATCGCGTTGTCGAAGGCCAGCGGGCCGTCCAGCAGGCCGCCCTGGATCTGGCCGCGGTCGGCCATCTTGCACAGGGCGGCGGCGTCCAGCGTCGAGGGGATGCTGGCGGTGACGGTCTCCACCGCCGACAGGATGGCCACGCGCGGCTGCCCGGTGCCCAGGATCTGCGCGAACTCGATGGCGTTCTGGATGATGTCCGCCTTCTCGGCCAGGGTCGGGCGGATGTTGATGGCCGCGTCCGTGATGATCAAGGGCTTCGGGTAGAGCGGCACGTCGAAGCGGAACACGTGCGACAGGCGCCGGCCGGTGCGCAGCAGCGGCTGCGCCAGGATGGCCTTGAGCAGCTCGTCCGTGTGCAGGCTACCCTTCATGAGCAGGTCCACCTCGCGCCGCGCCGCCAGGTCGGCCGCCATCTCGGCGGCCGCGTGGCTGTGCTCCACGCCGATGATGGCCGCGCCGTGCAGGCTGATGCCCGCCTCCTCGGCCACGCGCCGGATGCGCCCCTCGGGGCCGATCAGCACCGGCTGGATCAGGCCGTGGCTGGCGGCGTCCATGGCGCCGGCCAGCGAGCCCGCATCCACCGGATGCACCACCGCGCAGCGCATCACCGGCACGCCCTGGACCTTGTCCAGCAGGGCCTGGAAGCGCGCCTCCGGATCGAACAGCTGGATCTGCGGGGCGTTGATGCGCGGCACGCGCACCTTGGTGACGGGCGGCATGAGGTTCGCCACGCCCTTGAGCACCACCTCGCCGTGCTGGTTGGTCACCAGGCAGTCCATCTTGACGCGCTTCTTCTCGTCGTTCTTCTCGCTCACCGTGGCCAGCACCGTGAGCGTGTCGCCGATGCGCACCGGGCGGGTGAACTTCAGCTCCTGGCCCAGGTAGATGGTGCCGGGGCCGGGGAACTGGGTGCCGAACAGCGCCGAGATCAGCGCCGCGCCCAGCATGCCGTGGGCGATCACGCCGTTGAACATGGTGGCGTCGGCGTACTGCGCGTTCAGGTGCGCCGGGTTGATGTCGCCCGAGACGGCGGCGAAGGCCTGGATGTCGGCCAGCGTCACGGTGCGCAGCAGGCGGGCGCTCTGGCCCACGCTGAGCTCGTCGTAGGTGACGTTCTCCATCCACATGGGCTCGTTGGTGTTGTTGGTGTTCATGGGGCAGGGTCCTTCGGGAAAACGATCAATCCATGGCGTGGACGCCGCCGTCCACGTAGATGGTCTGGCCGGTCATGCCGCTGGCCGCCTCCATGCACAGGAAGGCGCTCAGCTGGGCGATCTCGTCGAGGGTGACCAGGCGCTGCAGCGGCGCCTTGGCCTGGGCCGTGGCCATGAGCGTATCGAAGTTGGCGATGCCCGAGCCGGCGCGCGTCAGGATCGGGCCGGGCGAGACGGCGTGCACGCGGATGTTCTTCGGGCCCAGTTCCATCGCCATGTAGCGCACCATGGATTCCAGCGCCGCCTTCACCGGCCCCATCAGGCCGTAGTTGGGCACGGCCTCGCCCGAGCCCAGGTAGGTCATGGACAGCATGCTGCCGCCGGCGTGCATGTGCGGCACGCACAGGCGCGCCAGCTCGGCAAAGCTGTGGCAGGAGATGGCCATGGCGCGGCCGAAGCCCTCGCGCGAGCTGTCCACCACGTGGCCGTGCAGGTCCGACAGCGGCGCCCAGGCAATCGAGTGGATGACGAAGTCGAGCCGGCCGAACTTGTTGGCGGCGTGCTGCACGATGGCGTCGAGCTCGCCCGGAGCCTCCACGTCGCAGTGGACCAGGTCGATGCCCAGGGGCGCGGTGTGCGGCTCGACAAAGCGGCGCGCCTTGTCGTTCAGGCACGAGGCGACGACCTCGGCGCCCAGCTGGCGCGCCAGGCGCGCGCAGCCGAAGGCGATGCTGCTGTCGTTGGCAATGCCGAGGATCAGGCCTTTCTTGCCGGCCAGGCTGAAGAGGGAGGATGTCATGGGGAAATCAGCAAACAGGTTGGACGGCGGGTACGCCCCGCGCAGAAAGGAGGTTCAGGCGTCGATGCCCTCGAACAGCGGCCGCAGGTTCAGGCCCGGCGCCCCGGCATCGAAGCCCCTGGCGAGCAGGCGATCGTTGGCGACCAGGAGGATGTCGCGCGCCGCCGGGGCGCCCACCTGCACGCTGGCGGCCATGCGCGCCACCACCGTGTAGCGCATGACCAGCAGGCCGCGCAGCTCCTCGCGCATGCGCATCTGGCGCGTGCCCCGCTGCTCCTGGCAGTCGGCGTCGCACTCCAGCGCTGTCTGGATGTCGGCGGGCGTGCGCAATGGCAGGTCCAGCGCGCGCCCGAGGAAGGCGATGCGCGCGGCCACGGCTTCCATGTGCGCGACCATGCGGTCCAGGCGCAGGGCGAGCGCCTCGCTGTGGCGGTTCGCGGCTTCAGTCGGCATAGCGCGTCAGCACATAGGTGCCGGGAGCATCGCACAGCGCCTGGGCGGCCGGAATCGGCTGGGCGGCAATCGGCTTGCCCGAGCGCTCGCGGATCCAGGACTGCATCGCCTCCCACCACGAGCCGGGCACCACCGGCGTCTGGGCCTTCCACTCGTCGGGATCGATCCAGCCGCTGTTGTCCTCGACGCTTGCCACCTGGTAGCTGCGCCGCGGCCGGCCCGGCTCGCTGACGATGCCGGCGTTGTGCCCGCCTTCGGCCAGCACGAAGGTCACGTGGGTGTCGGTCTGCAGGTGGATCTTGTAGACCGACTTCCAGGGCGAGACGTGGTCGCGCGTGGTGGCGACCACCATCATCGGCACGTGGATGTCCATCAAGGCCACGGTGGAGCCGGCGAAACGGTATTGGCCCGAGGCCAGGGCGTTGTTCAGGAACAGCGCCGTGAGGTATTCCGAGTGCATGCGCGCGGGCAGGCGCGTGGTGTCGGCGTTCCAGCTCATCAGGTCGAAGCTGGCGTCGTCCTCGCCCAGCAGGTAGCGGCGCGTGTTGCGCGACCACACCAGGCTGCGCGAGGCGAGAAACTGGAACGAGCCGCCCATCTGCCTGCCCGACAGGTAGCCGCGCTCGTGCATGGCCTGGCGCAGCGTCGCCAGCTGCGCCTCGTCGATGAACACGCCCAGCTCGCCCGGCTCGGAAAAGTCCGTCTGCGCCGCCAGCAGGATCACGGAAGCCAGCTCGGGCATGTCGTCCGGGACCAGCGCTTTCTCCTTGGCCGTGCGCTGGCCCTTTCTGCGCCGCGCGATGCGGCCCAGGGCGGCGGCGGCGATCGCAAGGAAGGTGCCGCCCAGGCAGTAACCCATGGTGTGCAGGCGCTCGGCGCCACTGCTGGCCTTGGCCGCGGCCATGGCGGCGAGCACGCCGGTGCTGAGGTAGTCCTGCATCTTCAGGTCGCGGTCCTCGGCATCCGGGTTGCGCCAGGAGATGATGAACACCGTGTGGCCCTGGCCCACCAGGTACTTGACCATGGAGTTGTGCGGCGACAGGTCCAGGATGTAGTACTTCATAATGCACGAGGGCACGATCAGCACCGGCTCCGGGTGCACCTTGTCGGTGCTCGGGCTGTAGCGGATCAGCTCGATCAGGTGGTTGCGGAACACCACCTTGCCGGGCGTTGCGGCCACGTCGCGCCCGACGGCGTACTCCAGCGGCTCGAGCGCCTCGCCGGGCGTCTCGGGGCGTGCGCCGAGCTGCTCGCGCAGGTCCTTGAGGTAGAGTTGCCAGCCTTCCTGCAAGGAGCGCCCGCGCGTCTGGCGCGCCGTGTGCAGCACTTCCGGGTTGGTGAAGGCCCAGTTCGAGGGCGACACCGCATCGAGCGCCTGGCCGGTGAAGAAGCGGACCATGTGCTGGTGGTGGCGCGACACGCCCTCCTCCTGCTGCGCGGCCTCGCGCCACCAGGCATCCAGCGCCTTGTGGCCTTCCTTCAAGGCATTGAAGGGCCATTGCTTCCAGCCTTCGTGGGCGAAGCGGGCGTCCGTGTCGGTGGGGGCATCCGGGGCCGCCGCAACGCCGAGGTTGCGCCACGCCTGCAGCGACAGCTCCACGGCGCGCTGCGCCAGCACCGCCTGGCGGCCGGGCGAGGCCATGAGGTGCAGCGCCCAGTCGGCGTGCGCCAGCCCGAGGGCCACCGGCGACAGACCGCCGAACAGGCGCGCCAGCTGCGTTTGGGTGGAAGCGTCCAGCGCCCGCGCCGCCTGGCGCTGCGCCTCGCGGGGCGTGATCGACTCGATGGGAGAAGGCATGAATTCGAAGAAACGTAACAATTACAACTTGGTGTAATTCTCTCCGCCCTGGCTTCGCCCCCGCTTGACCTTCGTCAAGCGCCTCCCAGTTCCTGTTGCGCCGCAACATGCCCGGCAAAGCGGCCCCGCCCGGCCCTCCGCTCCCCAGGCGGCAGGCTCAGGCCGACTGGCGCAGCAGCGCCGCCGCCCGCTCGGCGATCATCACCGTCGGCGCATTGGTGTTGCCGCTGACGATGCGCGGCATGATGGACGCGTCCACCACGCGCAGGCCCTGCACGCCGTGCACGCGCAGCTCGGCATCGACCACGTCCTGCGGACCCGGGCCCATCCGGCAGGAGCCCACCGGGTGGTAGATGGTGTCGGCGTGCTGGCGCACGAACTGCGCCACCTGTTCGTCGGTCACGGCCTCGGCAGAGGACGGCAGCTCGCGCGCGCCATGCCGCGCCAGCGTCGGCTGCGCCAGGATCTCGCGCATCAGGTGCACGCCCCGCACCATGCGCGCCAGGTCGTCCTCCTCGGCCAGGAAGGCCGGGTCCACCAGCGGCGGCGCCAGCGGGTCGGCGCTGGCCAGGCGCACGCTGCCGCGGCTCTGCGGCTGCAGCAAGCAGACGTGGCAGGAGTAGCCATGGCCCCAGCTGGCGGTGCGCCCATGGTTGATCAGCTTGCCGATCACGAAGTGCAGCTGCAGGTCGGGCACCTCCAGCTCCGGCCGGCTGCGCAGGAAGGCGCCGCCCTCGGCGAAATTGGTGGTCAGCAGGCCGGTGCGCCGGCGGCGCCACTGCTGCAGCGCCGCGAGCAGGCCCCAGGCGCCGCGCAGCGACACGCCGAACAGGTCGGTGAGCTGTGGCGCGTCATGCACCAGCACCACGTCCGGGTGGTCGTGCAATCCCTCGCCCACGCCCGGCAGCTCGTGCAGCACCGGGATGCCGTGGCGCTGCAGCTGCGCGCCCGGGCCGATGCCTGAGAGCAGCAGCAGCTGCGGCGACAGCAGCGCGCCGGCGCTCAGCAGCACCTCGCGCGTGGCGCGCGCCGTGTGGCGCTGGCCGCCCTGCAGGTATTCCACGCCCACCGCGCGGCGCCCCTCGCCGAACAGGATGCGCGTCGCCTGCGCGCCGGTCACCACGTGCAGGTTGGGCCGCCCCAGGTGCGGCGTCAGGTAGGCCTTGGCGACGCTCAGGCGCTCGCCGCCGCGCTGCGTGACCTGGTAGAGCCCCACGCCCTCCAGGCGCTCGCCGTTGAAGTCGGGGTTGCGTGCGTGGCCCGCCTGCACGCCGGCCTCGACGAAGTCGCGGCTGAGGCGGTGCGGCGAGCGCAGGTCGGCCACGCCCAGCGGGCCGCCGATGCCGTGCCAGGGGTCCGGGCCGCGCTCGTTGTCCTCGGCGCCCAGGAACCAGGGCAGCACATCGCGCCAGCCCCAACCCGGATTGCCCTCGGCCTCCCAGTGGTCGTAGTCGCTCGGGTGGCCGCGCGCATAGATCATGGCATTGACCGAGCTCGAGCCCCCCAGCACCTTGCCGCGCGGCTGGTAGCCACGCCGCCCGCCCAGGCCGGGTTGCGGCACGGTCTCGAGGCGCCAGTTGTGCGAGCCCAGCGCCGCCATGGCGGCCAGCCCGCCCGGGCAATGGATCAGCACGCTCGCATCCGGCCCGCCCGCCTCCAGCAGGCAGACGCTTGTGCGCGGGTCCTCGCTCAGCCGGCTGGCGAGCACGCAGCCGGCCGAGCCGCCGCCGATCACGATGTAGTCGTACATGCCTGTCTGTCTCCTCGGTTGCCGCCCCGCGTGGGCGCGTGGTCGTACGATCGGGGGTGGTGCGCGGCGTCCGGCTTGGGCTGTCGCCGCTTGTTTCTTTTGCAAAGGATGGTTTATATGACGATTTCAACCGTGGGCATCATCGGCGCCGGAACCATGGGCAACGGCATTGCGCAGGCCTGCGCGGTGGTGGGCATCGACGTGGTGATGGTGGACGTCTCGGACGCGGCGGTGCAGCGCGGCCTGGCGACGGTGTCGGGCAGCCTGGACCGCCTGATCAAGCGCGAGAAGATCAGCACCGCCGACAAGGACGCGGCGCTCGCGCGCATCCAGGGCTCGACCAGCTACGACGACCTGAAGCGCGCGCAGATCGTGATCGAGGCCGCAACCGAAAACTACGAGCTCAAGCTGAAGATCCTCAAGCAGGTCGACGAGCTGGTCGGCCCCGAGGTCCTCATCGCCTCCAACACCTCGTCGATCTCGATCACCAAGCTGGCGGCCGCCACGTCGCGCGCCGACCGGTTCATCGGCATGCATTTCTTCAACCCCGTGCCGATGATGGCGCTGGTGGAGATCATTCGCGGCCTGCAGACTTCCGACGCCACGCACGACGCGGTGAAGCAGCTCTCCGAGCGCCTGGGCAAGTCGCCCATCACCGTGAAGAACGCCCCCGGCTTCGTGGTCAACCGCATCCTGGTGCCCATGATCAACGAGGCCTTCTTCGTGCTGGCCGAAGGGCTGGCCACGCCCGAGGACATCGACGCCGGCATGAAGCTGGGCTGCAACCAGCCCATCGGTCCGCTGGCGCTGGCCGACATGATCGGCCTGGACGTGTGCCTGGCGGTGATGGAGGTGTATTTGACCGAGTTCGGCGACAGCAAGTACCGCCCCTGCCCGCTGCTCAAGGAGTACGTGGCCGCCGGCCGCCTGGGCCGCAAGAGCGGGCGCGGCGTCTACAGCTACTGAGCCTGCCACGACAGCGCCGCCCGCCGCGCCCATGAAGCTCGCCCTGCTGGCGGATGTGCACGCCAACCTGCCGGCCTTCGAGGCCTGCCTGGCGCACGCCCGGGCCGAGGGGGCGGACCAGGTGGCGCTGCTGGGCGATCTGGTGGGCTACGGCGCCGAGCCCGGGCCGGTGCTCGAACGCGCCATGGCGCTGGCGGCGCAGGGCGCGCCGTGCGTGCGCGGCAACCACGAGGAAGCCACGCTGCACCCGCCCGCGCAGGCCGGCAACCTGGGCGAGCAGAGCGCGCAGTGGACGGCGCCGCGCCTGAGCCCGGCGCAGCGCGACTTCCTCGCCGCGCTGCCGCTCACGGCGCGCGCCGGCCCGCAGGTGCTGCTGGTGCACGCCAGCGCCGACGCGCCCGGGCGCTGGCACTACGTCACGGACGGCAACGCCGCCGAGCGCAGCATGGCGGCGGCCAGCCAGATCGACCCGGCGATCCGCTACGTCTTCAGCGGCCACGTGCACGAGCAGGCGCTGTACTTCCTCACGCCCACGGCCAAGCTGATGCGCTTTGCGCCCCGGCCCGGTGTGCCGGTGCCGGTGCCGCCGCACCGCCAGTGGCTGGCCATCGTCGGTTCCTGCGGCCAGCCGCGCGATGGCGACGTGCGCGCCATGTACGCCCTGTTCGACGCCGCGGCCGCGACCCTCACCTTCCACCGCGTGGCCTACGACCACCTGGCCGCGGCCGCCGCGGTGCGCGCCTCGGGACTGCCGGAATTCTTCGCCGAGCGGCTGGAAAAGGGCCGATGACGCCACGGGCCCGCGCGGTCTTGGCCGACAGCGGCTCCGCGCGCTGGCCCCCACCATCGGCCCATGCCTCGCCGCAGCCCTGCCTTGCCTGTCCCGCCGGACCCGGCCGCCCCGCCCGACCCTGCAAGCCGCGCCCCGCGCGGCGCCACCCGCGACCTGACGCGCGGCCCGATCGCCCCCACCCTGTTGCGCTTCGCCCTGCCGATCCTGGCGGGCAACGTGCTGCAGTCGCTCAACGGCTCGGTCAACGCCTTCTGGGTCGGCGGCCACCTGGGCGAGGCGGCGCTCACGGCCACGGCGAATGCCAACAACATCCTGTTCCTGCTGATCGGCGCGGTCTTCGGCATCGGCATGGCGGCCACCATCCTGGTGGCGCAGGCCGTGGGCGCGCACGACCTGCGCCAGGCGCGCTGCGTCATGGGCACGAGCGCCACCTTCTTCGGCGCGGCGGCGCTGCTGATCTCGGCGGTGGGCATGCCGCTGTCGCGCCACATCCTGGCGGCCATGGGCACGCCCGCCGAGGCGCTGCCGCTGGCGGAGAGCTACCTGCGCATGCTGTTCCTGGCGATCCCCTTCCTGTACCTGTTCACCTTCGTCTCGGCCGTGCTGCGCGGCGCGGGCGATGCGCGCACGCCTTTCCTGTTCCTGGTGCTGGCGGTGGCGCTGGACGTGGTGCTCAACCCGGTGCTGATCTTCGGCGCGGGGCCGGTGCCGGCCCTGGGCATTGCCGGCTCGGGCCTGGCCACCGGGGTGTCCAACGCCATGGCCTTGGCCGCGCTGCTCGCCTGGCTGCGCTGGCGGCGCCATCCGCTGTGGATCGGCCGCGGCGACTGGCGGCTGTTCGCGCCGCGCTGGGACATCGTGCGCGCGCTCCTGGCCAAGGGGCTGCCCATGGGGGCGCAGATGGTGCTGATCTCGGTGTCCATGCTGATGATGCTCGGCCTGGTGAACGCCCACGGCGTGGCCACCGCCTCGGCCTATGGCGCGGCGCTGCAGCTGTGGACCTACGTGCAGATGCCCGCCATGGCGATCGGCGCGGCCTGCTCGTCGATGGCGGCGCAGAACGTGGGCGCGGGGCTGTGGCCGCGCGTGGAGGCGATCGCGCGCCACGGCGTGCTGTTCAACTTCGTGCTCACCGGCACGCTGATCGGCGCCGTGCTGGCGCTGCAGCGCGAGGTGCTGGGGCTGTTCCTGCCCGCCGGCAGCGAGGCCATCGCCATCGCCCGGCACCTGAACGCGATCGCGCTGTGGTCCTTCCTGTTCTTCGGCGTGAGCTTCGTGCTCACGGGCGTGGTGCGCGCCACCGGGGCGGTGCTGGCGCCGCTGGCCATCCTGGCGGTGGCCATGTGGGGCATCCGCGTGCCGCTGGCCTGGGGCCTGCAGGACGCGCTGGGGGTAGACGCCATCTGGTGGAGCTTTCCGGCCAGCGCCATCGCTGCCATGCTGATGACGCTCGCCTACTACCGCTTCGGCCGCTGGCGCCGCGCGCGCATCCTGCCGCCCGAGGAAGAACGGACGCTGGCCACGCCGGCCGAGGTCGGCGGCCTGCCGCCGGCGCCGGTGTGCGCCACCGCGGGCGACGTGGCCATCGAGGACGAAGCGCTGCCCGTGCCGGCCTGAGCCTGCCGCCCGGAACCAAACGCCGCGCGTGCCATCCTACCGGGCAATCATGTTGGCCCGCCTGCTCCTGCGACTGCACCTGGTCGCCCTCCTCGTCGCAGCCGCTGCTGCCCCATCCGCACCCGCGTTCGCGCAATTCCAGCTCCGGCTCTCGGGAGGGGGGGCCAGTGCCGACGCCAGCACGGTCACCACCCCGCACGTGCGGGCGCAGCTGGTGGCGCACGCGCCCGAGGGCGTGGGCCCGGGGCGGCCGCTGCAGTTCGGCCTGCTGCTCGAGCACCAGCCCGACTGGCACACCTACTGGAAGAACCCCGGCGACTCGGGCCTGCCGACCCAGCTCGACTGGCAGCTGCCCGCGGGCCTGGACGCCGGCGAGATCGCCTGGCCCGTGCCGCGCAAGTTCCCGCTCGGCACGCTGGCCAACTACGGCTACGACGGGCGCGTGCTGTTGCCGGTACCGGTGCAGGTGTCCGAGGCCTGGCGGCCCGAGCCGCTGGCGCGCGAGCTGGAGGTGGGGCTGCACGCCTCCTGGCTGGTGTGCCGCCAGGAATGCATCCCGGAGGAGGGCCGCTTCACGCTGCGCCTGCCCATCGAGGGCAGCACGGCGACCCACGCGCAGGAATTCACCGCCGCGGCGGCCGCGGCCCCGACGTCGCTGGCCGCCCTGGAGGGCAGCGACGCCCGCGTCGAGGCCGATGCCCTGGTGCTGCGCGTGGCAGGCCTGCCGGCCGCCTGGCAGGGGCGCGAGCTGGGCGTCTTTCCCGAGACACCGGCGCTGGTCCAGACCGCGGCCACGCCCGAGCAGCAATGGCAGGCGGGTGTATGGAGCGCGCGCGTGCCGCTCTCGCCCGATCGCAGTGAAAGCCCCGAGCCTCTGCCTCTGGTGCTCACGGCCGATGGCGGGGGCGTGCGCGTGGAGCTGCCCGTGCCCGGCGGCTGGCCGGCAGTGGCGCCGCC
>NZ_ALEE01000538.1 GCF_000282995.1 Melaminivora alkalimesophila | reverse complement strand
GGCAGGCGCCAGCACGGCGGCACGCTTGGTCGGGGCGGGGGGCAGGGGCATGGGCGAGGGTCTCGCAGGAAATGGTTGCCTCGGGGCAGGGGGTCGGGGCAGGGGTGTTGCCGCGGCCTCAGGCGGGCGCAAAAAAGCCGCCCGGGCGAGCGGGCGGCTTGTCTAGGATGCGGGCGGCGGACAGGCTGGCGGTCGGGGGCATTGATCCATTATGCATACTCCGGATCGCCGGGCGCCAGCCCGCACCGACGCCCTCAGGCGGCTTCCTGGACCGGCGCTTCCTTGGCAGCCGTCTCCTTGGGGGCAGCATTCTTCAGCGACGCCTTGAGCGCCTTCACCGCCTTGAGCACGTCCTCGACGTGGCCCGGGACCTTCAGCCCGCGCCACTCCTGCACCACCACGCCGTCGGGGCCGATCAGGAAGGTGCTGCGCTCGATGCCCTTGACCTTCTTGCCGTACATGATCTTGTTCTTGACCACGCCGAACATGTGGCACATCTTCTCTTCGGTGTCGGCGACCAGCTCGAAGGGCAGCTCCAGCTTGGCCTTGAAATCCTCGTGCGACTTCATGTTGTCGCGCGAGACACCGAACACGATCGCGCCCGCCTTCTCGAACTCCTTGAACTTGTCACGGAACTGCATGGCCTCGGTGGTGCAGCCGGGGGTATTGTCCTTGGGGTAGAAATACAGGATCAGGATGTGGCCCAGGTGCGAGACGTTGGAAACCTTGATTCCACCAGTCGCGTTGGCTTCGAATTCAGGAAGGGGTTTGTTGACAACGATCGCCATGGCGCTTATCTCTCTCTTGGTATATAAGGGGAAACATAAGTCGGGGGAATGAGGGAAATCGGGTCCTGCAAGGCAGGCGGCGACCCCCGACCGCAACTTCCAATTTTACCCGCAAACCCCCTTTGCGGCCTAATCGGGCCCCAAATACTGTCAAAACGTTCAGTGGTTTGGCGCTGGGCGTGCCCCTGGGCGTGGGCGTGCCATGGCCTCGCTCAGGTCTCCAGCAGCAGCACCGCCACCACCTTGCGTCCCTCGCCGGCGAGGATGTTGTAGGTGCGGCAGGCCGACTGCGTGTCCATGCTCTCGACGCCTATCCGGCGGCGCATGAGCGGCGCGATCCAGGCCGGCTTGGCAAAGCGGGTGCGCGCGCCGCTGCCGAAGAGGACGACCTCCACGTCCAGCTCCAGCAGAGGGGCGAAGTGCGCGGCCGTGAGGTCCTCGAAGCGGTGGCAGTCCCAGGCAAGGTGCTGGCCGGCCGAGCCGATGATGACGCTGTGGGTGATGCGCTCGCCGTCCACGGCGATCCAGCCGGGGCCGTAGGCGGTGATGGACTGGGCGTCGATGCGGTCGGGCTGGAATTTCATGGCAGGGCGATCCGGGCGCCGGGTGCGCCGGGACGGAAAGTGGCAGGAACTGTGGTCAAATTATAGGTTTCACCCCTTTTTTTCAGAGGCCGTGCGGCATGGCCGCCCTTCGCGCATGAAGCCCATCAGGAAGTCCAGCAAGCTCAGCAACGTTCTCTACGATGTCCGTGGCCCGATCGTCGACGCCGCCCGGCAGATGGAGGACGAGGGCCAGAAGATCATCAAGCTGAACATCGGCAACCTCGCGCCCTTCGGTTTCGACGCGCCCGAGGAAATCCAGCAGGACATGATCCGCAACCTGCCGAATTCCGCCGGCTACTCCGACAGCAAGGGCATCTTCGCGGCACGCAAGGCGGTGATGCACTACACGCAGGAGCAGGGCGTGGTCGGCGTGACGCTGGACGACATCTACCTGGGCAACGGCGCGAGCGACCTGATCGTCATGGCGACCAACGCGCTGCTGGACGACGGCGACGAGCTGCTGGTGCCGGCGCCCGACTACCCGCTGTGGACGGCCGCGGCCAGCCTGTCGGGCGGCAAGCCGGTGCATTACCTGTGCGACGAGGACAACGACTGGATGCCCAGCCTGGAGGACATCCGCTCCAAGATCACGCCGCGCACGCGCGGCATCGTGGTCATCAACCCGAACAACCCGACGGGGGCGCTGTACTCCGACGAGCTGCTGCGCGGCATCGTCCAGATCGCGCGCGAGCACGAGCTGGTCATCTTTGCCGACGAGGTGTACGACAAGGTGCTCTACGACGGCGCGCGCCACACGCCCATGGCCCGCCTGTCCACCGACGTGCTGACGCTGACCTTCAACTCCCTGTCCAAGGCCTACCGCTCCTGCGGCTACCGCGCCGGCTGGATGGTGATCTCGGGCGACAAGGCGGCCGCGCAGGACTACATCGAAGGCATCAACATGCTGGCCAACATCAAGCTCGGCTCGAACGTGCCGGGACAGTGGGCCATCCAGACCGCCCTGGGCGGCTACCAGAGCATCAACGACCTGGTCCGGCCCGGCGGGCGCCTGTGCCGCCAGCGCGACCTGGCCTACGAGCTGATCACGGCCATTCCGGGCGTGACCTGCGTGAAGCCGCGCGCGGCGCTGTACATGTTCCCGCGCCTGGATCCGCAGATGTACCCGATCGCGGACGACCGCCAGTTCTTCATGGAAGTGCTGCGCGCCACGCGCGTCATGCTGGTGCAGGGTTCGGGCTTCAACTACCCGGACAACCAGCACTTTCGCATCGTCTTCCTGCCGCACGAGGACGATCTGCGCGAGGCCGTGCAGCGACTGGCGGACTTCCTGGCGCTGTATCGCCAGCGCCATGCGCGCGCCGCCTGAACACCCCTCCTTTCCTTCCGTGGGTGGCGCCCAGGCGCTGCCCACCCCTCTGACTGGTAGAAGAAGACGAGCATGAAACCGATCCAAGTGGGACTGCTGGGCATTGGCACCGTCGGCAGCGGCGTATTCAACGTGCTGCAGCGCAACCAGGAGGAGATCCGCCGCCGCGCGGGACGCGGCATCGAGATCGCCTGCGTCGCCGACCTGGACACGGCGCGCGCGCGCTCGATCGTCGGCGAGCGCACCCGCGTGGTCGCCGATGCGCGCGAAGTCATCGCCAACCCGGACATCGACGTGGTGGTCGAGCTGATCGGCGGCTGCGGCATCGCGCGCGAGCTGGTGCTCGAGGCGATCGCTGCCGGCAAGCACGTGGTGACGGCGAACAAGGCGCTGCTCGCGGTGCACGGCACGGAGATCTTCCGCGCCGCCACCGAGCGCGGCGT
Organism: Melaminivora alkalimesophila; assembly: GCF_000282995.1. GTDB lineage: Bacteria > Pseudomonadota > Gammaproteobacteria > Burkholderiales > Burkholderiaceae_C > Melaminivora > Melaminivora alkalimesophila. The sequence goes on along the minus strand of NZ_ALEE01000538.1, from coordinate 6,486 downwards.
GATGGTCGCCTACGAGGCGGCGGTGGCCGGCGGCATCCCGATCATCAAGGCGCTGCGCGAGGGCCTGACGGCCAACCGCATCCAGTGGGTGGCGGGGATCATCAACGGCACGACCAACTTCATCCTGTCGGAGATGCGCGACAAGGGGCTGGATTTCGACGTGGTGCTCAAGGAGGCGCAGGCGCTGGGCTACGCCGAGGCCGACCCGACCTTCGACATCGAGGGCGTGGACGCGGCGCACAAGGCGACCATCATCAGCGCCATCGCCTTCGGCATTCCCGTGCAGTTCGACAAGGCCTACGTGGAGGGCATCACGCGGCTCGCCGCGGCCGATATCCGCTACGCCGAGCAGCTGGGCTACCGCATCAAGCTGCTGGGCATCACGCGGCGCACGCCGCGCGGCGTGGAGCTGCGCGTGCACCCCAGCCTGGTGCCGGCGCGCCGCCTGATCGCCAACGTGGAAGGCGCCATGAACGCCGTGCTGGTGCAGGGCGACGCCGTCGGGGCGACGCTCTACTACGGCAAGGGGGCCGGCGCCGAGCCCACGGCAAGCGCCGTGATCGCCGACCTGGTGGATCTCACGCGCCTGCACGGCGCCGACGCCGCGCACCGCGTGCCGCCCTTGGGCTTCCAGTGCGCCTCGCTGAGCGAGGCCGGTGGCGAGCTGCCGGTGCTGCCCATGTCCGAGGTCGTGACCAGCTACTACCTGCGCATCCGCGTGGCCGACGAGGCCGGCGTGCTGGCGCGCATCACGGGCATCCTCGCCGAGGCCGGCATCAGCATCGACGCCGTGCTGCAGCGCGAAGCCGAGGAGGTGGGCGGCGAGGGCTCGACCCAGACCGACCTGATCATCCTCACGCACCAGACGCGCGAAGGCGACATGGACGCCGCGCTGGCCCAGATCCAGGGCCTGCCCACGGTGCTGGCGCCGATCACGCGCATCCGCAAGGAAGAGCTGTCCTGAGCCTGGCGGGGCGGCCGCCGCGCCGCGCCTGCCTGGGAGACCTTCGATGAACTACCTCTCCACCCGTGGCGACGCCACGCCGCGCAAGTTCTGCGACATCCTGCTGGCCGGCCTCGCGCCCGACGGCGGGCTGTACCTGCCCGAGCGCTATCCGCAGGTCGGCGCGCGCCTGGCCGAGCTGCGCCGCATCCACGCCGAACAGGGCTACGCGGCGCTCGCCTTCGAGATCCTGTCGCTCTACATCGACGACATTCCCCCCGCCGACCTGCGCGCGCTGTGCGAGAAGACCTATACCGAGGAGGTCTTCGGCACGCGCGAGATCGTGCCGCTGCGCCGGCTGGAGGAGGGCCTGTACCTGCAGGCGCTGTCCAACGGGCCGACGCTGGCCTTCAAGGACATGGCGATGCAGCTGCTGGGCAACCTGTTCGAGTATGAGCTTGCGCGCCGCGGCGAGGAGCTGAACATCCTGGGCGCGACCAGCGGCGACACCGGCAGCGCAGCCGAGTACGCCATGCGCGGCAAGCGGGGCATCCGCGTCTTCATGACCAGCCCGCACGGGCGTATGAGCCCCTTCCAGCAGGCGCAGATGTTCTCGCTGCAGGACGAGAACATCCACAACATCGCCATCGAGGGCGTGTTCGACGACTGCCAGGACATCGTCAAGGCGGTGAGCAACGACCACGCCTTCAAGGCGAGGTACCGCATCGGCACCGTCAACTCGATCAACTGGGCACGGCTGCTGGCGCAGGTGGTGTACTACTTCGCCGGGTACTTCCAGGCGACGGGCAGTGAGGATCAAAAGGTCAGCTTCACCGTCCCGAGCGGCAACTTCGGCAACGTCTGCGCCGGCCACGTGGCGCGCCAGATGGGGCTGCCGATCGAGCGCCTGGTGGTGGCGACGAACGAGAACGACGTGCTCGACGAGTTCTTCCGCACGGGCGTGTACCGGGTGCGCGGCGCGGAGCACACCTACGAGACCTCCAGCCCGTCGATGGACATCAGCAAGGCGAGCAACTTCGAGCGCTTCGTCTTCGACCTGCTGGGCCGCGACGGCGCTGCCACGCGCGCGCTGTTCGAGCAGGGCGTGGCGCAGCAAGGCCGATTCGACCTGCGCGGCGACGCGCGCTTTGCCGACGTCGCCCGCCGTTTCGGCTTTGCCAGCGGCCGGAGCACGCATGCCGATCGCCTGGCGACCATCCGGGACACCTGGGAGCGTTTCGGCACCATGATCGACACCCACACGGCCGACGGCCTGAAGGTGGCGCGCGAGCAGCAGGGCGACGCGGGCGTGCCCATGATCGTGCTGGAGACGGCGCTGCCCATCAAGTTCGAGTCCACCATCGTGGAAGCCCTGGGCCGCGCGCCCGAGCGGCCGGCGCGCTTCGAGGGCATCGAGCAGCTCCCGAAGCGCGTCACGGTGCTGCCGGCCGACGCGCAGCAGGTCAAGGACTACATCGCCGCGCATTGCGGCGGCTGATGGGGCCGTGCAGCAGGGCCACAGGGCATTCGGCGCGGGGGCCGATACCGACCGGCTATCATCGCCTTCCAAGGAGCATCGGATGAAGGTCGTTGCCTTCGCCGGCTATTCCGGCAGTGGCAAGACCACGCTGATCGAGCAGGTGATCCGCGCGCTGGCCGCCGGGGGCCTGCGCGTATCCACCATCAAGCACGCCCACCAGGGCTTCGACATCGACCAGCCCGGCAAGGACAGCTGGCGCCACCGCGCGGCGGGCGCGCGCGAGGTGCTGCTGGTCTCCGACCGGCGCCTGGCGCTGCTGCGCGAGTTCGACGTGGCGCACGAGCCCGACGTGCATGCGCTGGTGGCCGAACTGGATGCGCGCGCCGACTGGGTGGTCGTCGAGGGCTTCCGGCACAGCGGCCTGCCGCGTGTGGAGGTCTGGCGCGCGGCGGCTGACGGCAGCCCCGATCGCCCGGTGCACTACCCGCACGATGCCGGCATCGTCGCCGTCGCCACCGACGAGCCCGCGCGCCTGCCCCAGCCGCCCATGCAACCAGTGCTGCCGCTGGGCGACGCGGCGCGGGTTGCGCAGTGGCTGCTGGAGCACGCCGGATTGTTTGACTACGCCGTGCCGCGCGGTGCGTCCGCGCCGCACACGCCGCAAGGAGCCACCCCATGAGCCGCTCTTCCCTGAAACCCCTGGACGAGGCGCTGGAGCAGCTGCTGGCGCAGGCTGCCACGCTGCCGGGCAGCGACACCGTGGCGCTGTTCGATGCCGACGGCCGGGTGCTGCTGCGCGACGCTGTCTCCGCGCTGCAGGTGCCGCCACAGGACAACAGCGCCATGGACGGCTACGCCCTGCGCAGCGCCGACGTGCCGCAGGCCGGCACCGTGCTGCCCGTCTCGCAGCGTATCCCGGCCGGCAGCGTGGGCGGGCCGCTCGCGCCCGGCACGGCGGCGCGCATCTTCACGGGCGCGCCGGTGCCCGAGGGCGCCGACGTGGTCGTGATGCAGGAAGATTGCGAAGCGCTGGAGGATGGCGGCGTGCGGGTGCAGGTGGTGCCGCAGGCCGGGCGCAACATCCGCCGCGCCGGCGAGGACATCGCCCTGGGCGCGCGCGTGCTGGCCGCCGGCCGGCGGCTGGACCCGGCCGCGGTGGGACTGGCCGCGAGCATCGGCCTGGCGCGCCTGGAGGTGGCGCGCCGCCCGCGCGTGGCGCTGTTCTCCACCGGGGACGAGCTGGTCATGCCGGGCGAGGTGGCGCCGCAGGCGATGCGCCCGGGGGCGATCTACAACAGCAACCGCTTCTTCCTGCGGGCGCTGGCGCAGCGGCTGGGCTGCGAGGTGACGGATTTCGGCATCGTGCCCGACCAGCTGGAGGCGACCAAAGACGTGTTGCGCGAGGCCAGCCGCGAGCACGACGTGATCCTCACCAGCGGCGGCGTCTCGGTGGGCGAGGAAGACCACGTGAAGCCGGCGGTGCAGGCCCTGGGGTCGCTGGACCTGTGGATGATCGCCATCAAGCCGGGCAAGCCCTTCGCCTATGGCCGGGTGGGCGGCGCGCACTTCATGGGCCTGCCGGGCAACCCGGTCTCCAGCCTGATCACCTTCATGGTGCTGGTGCGGCCGTTCCTGCTGCGCCTGCAGGGGGTGAGCGAGGTCGCGCCCAAGGGTATCGCCGCCCGCGCCGCCTTCGACTGGCCCCGGGCCGACCGCCGGCGCGAGTTCCTGCGTGCGCGCCTGGACGCGCAGGGCGAGCTGGAGCTGTTTGCCAACCAGGGCTCGGGGGTGCTGACCTCTACCGTCTGGGGCGACGGCCTGATCGACACCCCGCCGGGGTGCGCCATCGCGCGCGGCGACAGCGTGCGCTTCCTTCCCTTTGCCGAGCTGCTGTCATGAGCGCCAACAAGGAAATCACCGTCCGGTATTTCGCCTCGATCCGCGAGGCGCTCGGACACGGCAGCGAAACGCTGCAGACCGCTGCGCCCACCCTGGGCGCGCTGCGCGACGAGCTGATCGCGCGCGGCGAGCCCTGGGCCGGGTGCCTGGGGCCCGGGCGGGCGGTGCGCATGGCGTTGAACCAGGACATGGCGGAGGAGTCCGTAGCCCTTCCCGCCGGCGCCGAGGTGGCATTCTTCCCGCCCGTTACCGGGGGTTGAAGCGGCCACTCACTCCGTCGGGGCCGCTGGCAGCTCGGGACAGCGCCAGCCCAGCAGCTCCGCCAGGCGCAGCGTGATCCAGCGCGCTTCGGCGGCGTTCACGCCCGACTCCGGTGCGCACAGGCCGGCATGGATGCCCGACAACACGCCGCTCTCCGAGGCGCCCTGGCGGTGGTAGAGCAGCTGGGCCTGCTCGACCAGGTGGCTCGCCAGGTCCTCGCACAGTTCGTAGCGGCTGCGCAGCTGCGCCGGGTGGGCGCGCAGCCGCTGGCGCGCGTCGCTGTACAGCGCAATGAAGCTGTCCGGGACCAGGATCTGGTTGTCGTCCTCGTGCATGGGCCGCATTGTCGGGGCGACCGGGGCGCCGGACGCGCCGCGGGCGAAAAAAGGCCCGGCGCGCACGCCGGGCGTTGCCGTGCCGCGGAAGGGCCGCGCCCCGGGACGCCGGCTCAGCGGCTGCCTTCCCGTGGATCCGGCTGGGCGGCGGGTGCATCGTCGCGCGTGAACAGCCGCAGGAAAAACACGCCCATGCCGAGCATGAAGGCGATGCCAACGGCGCTGAACAGGCCGACGTCGGTGGTGAAGAGTTCCTGGAGCAGTCGCATGGGGCTTTCCTTCCTCGTCGTTGTGGTTTGGTGCCATCCATTGCACGCGAAGGAAGCGGGCACCTCCTTGAGACAGGTCAAGGGAAGCCCAATAACCCCATTTTGATCATGGTCTGGATTGCGCCAGCGCAAGCCGGGCGAGCGCCTCCTGCCCGGCGGGCGTGCCGGCGCGCTTCAATCCGGCACGAACAAGCGTTCGAAGCGCTGGCAGTCGGCTTCCAGTTCGAAGGTGGCGAGCTGACCCATCTTGCCGTCGGCCTTGCGGTAGGCGGCAAACAGGCTGTAGCGCCCTGCCAGTCCAAAGCTGGGCAGGTCGATCAGCGCGTACGGGTGGGCCACGAAGCTCTGGAAGCCAAAGACCACGCGGTGCACGTTGCGTGGCGAAGGGTAGAGGGTGTATTTGGCAGTGTGCAGGGCTTGCTGGGCCATGGCGCGTGTGGCGTTATAAAGTCCGGGGCAAATGTAGCAAAGGGGCAGTGGCCGCGTGGCACGCTCCGGCACTGCGATTCTTCCTGCTTTTCCTCGTGCGTGTCCCATCTGCCATGACCTCCATCTCCATCCAGACTCAGGACTTCGACGTCGGCGCAGAGATCGCGGCGCTGCGCGCGCACGATGGGCGCGTGGGCGCCGTCTGCTGTTTCGTCGGCACGGTGCGCGAGCGCAACGAGGGCGACGAGGTGGCGTCCATGGAGCTGGAACACTACCCCGGCATGACCGAGAAGGCGATCGAGGCCATGGTCGGCGAGGCCCGGGCGCGCTTCGATGTGTACGGCGTGCGTGTGATCCATCGGGTGGGGTTGCTCGCGCCGCAGGACCAGATCGTGCTCGTGGCCGTGACTTCCGCACACCGCGGCGAGAGTTTCCAGGCCTGTGAATTCCTCATGGACTACCTCAAGACCCAGGCGCCCTTCTGGAAGAAGGAGCAGACGCCGTCCGGCGCGCGCTGGGTGGACGCGCGCACCAGCGACGATGCGGCGCTCGCCCGCTGGGGCATCCGGGCGGCGCCCATGGCGGGCTGAACGCGGGCGGTCGTGGATTCGCCGGGCGCTGCGGCTTGAAACCCGGGTGCCGCAACCCTAACTAGCAGCCAGTTGGAGGTTTCTCATGCGTCTCGAAAAATTCACGACCAAATTCCAGGAAGCGCTGTCCGATGCCCAGTCACTCGCGCTCGGCCACGACAACGCCTACATCGAACCGGTGCACCTGCTGGTGGCCATGCTGCGCCAGGAGGGCGGCCCGCGCGCGCTCGTCGAGCGCACCGGCGCCAACGCGAACGGCATGCTCGCGGCGGCCGAGGCC
>NZ_ALEE01000537.1 GCF_000282995.1 Melaminivora alkalimesophila | reverse complement strand
CGGCCGAGGCCGCCATCAAGCGCCTGCCGCAGGTGCAGGGCCAGGAGCAGGTCCAGGGCAGCCCGGAGCTCGGCCGCGTGCTACAGGCCACTGAAAAAGAAGCCATCAAGCGCGGAGACCAGTTCGTCGCCAGTGAGCTGTTCCTGCTCGCGCTGGTGGACAGCAAGGGCGACGCCGGCCAGATCGTGCGCGACAACGGTCTGTCGCGCACCAGCCTGGAGTCGGCCATCGAGGCGGTGCGCGGCGGCCAGCCGGTCGACAGCGCCGAGGCGGAGGGCCAGCGCGAGGCGCTGAAGAAGTTCACGCTCGATCTGACGGAGCGCGCCCGCGCCGGCAAGCTCGACCCGGTCATCGGCCGCGACGACGAGATCCGCCGCTCCATCCAGGTGCTGCAGCGGCGCACCAAGAACAACCCGGTGCTGATCGGCGAGCCGGGCGTGGGCAAGACCGCGATCGTCGAGGGTCTGGCGCAGCGCATCGTCTCCGGCGAGGTGCCCGAGACGCTCAAGAACAAGCGCGTGCTGGTGCTGGACATGGCGGGGCTGCTGGCCGGCGCCAAGTACCGCGGCGAGTTCGAGGAGCGCCTCAAGGGCGTGCTCAAGGAGGTGGCGCACGAGGAGGGCCGCATCATCCTGTTCATCGACGAGCTGCACACCATGGTCGGCGCCGGCAAGGCCGAGGGCGCGATCGACGCGGGCAACATGCTCAAGCCCGCGCTCGCGCGCGGCGAGCTGCACCTGATCGGTGCGACCACGCTGGACGAGTACCGCAAGTACATCGAGAAGGACGCGGCGCTGGAGCGGCGCTTCCAGAAGGTGCTGGTCGAGGAGCCCAGCGTCGAGGACACGATCGCCATCCTGCGGGGCCTGCAGGTGCGCTACGAGGCGCACCACGGCGTGGACATCACCGACCCGGCGATCGTCGCCGCGGCCGAGCTGTCACACCGCTACATCACCGACCGCTTCCTGCCCGACAAGGCGATCGACCTGATCGATGAGGCCGCGGCCAAGATCAAGATCGAGATCGACTCCAAGCCCGAGGCGCTCGACCGCCTGGAGCGGCGCATGATCCAGCTCAAGATCGAGCGCGAGGCCATGAAGAAGGAGACCGACGAGGCCTCGCAGAAGCGCCTGCAGCTCATCGAGGAGGAGCTGTCCAACCTGGAGCGCGAGTATGCCGACCTGGAGGAGGTCTGGAAGGCCGAGAAGGCCAGCGCCCAGGGCAGCGAGCAGATCAGGAAGGACATCGACGCGATCCGCACGCAGATCGAGGACCTGAAGCGCAAGGGCGACTTCAACCGCGTCGCCGAGCTGCAGTACGGCCGCCTGCCGGAGCTGGAAAAGCAGCTCAAGGACGCCCAGGACAGCGAGGCCGGGGGCGAGGCCGCGCCGCGCCACAAGCTCTTGCGCACGCACGTGGGCGCCGAGGAGATCGCCGAGGTGGTCAGCCGCGCCACGGGCATTCCGGTGGCCAAGATGATGCAGGGCGAGAAAGACAAGCTGCTGAACATGGAAGACAAGCTGCACGAGCGCGTGGTCGGGCAGGACGAGGCGATCTCCGCCGTCTCCAACGCCATCCGCCGCTCGCGCTCGGGCCTGTCGGACCCGAACCGGCCGCTGGGCAGCTTCCTGTTCCTCGGGCCCACGGGCGTGGGCAAGACCGAGCTGTGCAAGGCGCTGGCGGCCTTCCTGTTCGACAGCGAAGAGCACATGGTGCGCATCGACATGAGCGAGTTCATGGAGAAGCACTCCGTGGCCCGCCTGATCGGCGCGCCGCCGGGCTATGTGGGCTACGAGGAGGGCGGCTACCTGACCGAGGCGGTGCGCAGGAAGCCCTATTCGGTGCTGCTGCTCGACGAGGTGGAAAAGGCCCACCCGGACGTGTTCAACGTGCTGCTGCAGGTGCTCGACGATGGCCGGCTCACCGACGGCCAGGGCCGCACCGTGGACTTCAAGAACACGGTCATCGTCATGACCAGCAACATTGGCTCGCACCTGATCCAGAGCATGGTCGGCCAGGACCAGGAAGACATCAAGGAAGCCGTCTGGGGGGAGCTCAAGGCGCACTTCCGGCCGGAGTTCCTCAACCGCATCGACGAGACGGTGGTCTTCCACGGCCTGGACGCGCGCCACATCGAGGCCATCGCGCGCATCCAGCTGCACCAGCTCGAGCAGCGCCTGGCGAAGATGGACCTGCACCTGCGGGTCTCGCCGGCGGCCATGGCGGAGCTCGCCAAGGTCGGCTTCGATCCGGTGTTCGGCGCGCGGCCGCTCAAGCGGGCCATCCAGCAGCGCATCGAGAACCCGCTGTCGAAGCTGCTGCTGGAGGGGCGCTATCCGCCCAAGAGCGTGATTCCGGTGGACGTGGATCCGGTACGCGATCCAGGGGTATTCCAGTTCGGCGAGGCCGAAATGGCGCCCTGAGGCCTACCATCGCGGAAATGCCCGGGCCGCGGCGCCCCGCCGCACCCGCCCGTGCATCCCGCATTTGTCAGGAAGGGACATGGGTTTGAATGAAGTGCTGACCGGAATCGTCCGGTGGACGCTGCGCTTGCTGGTCGTCGCCGTGGGTGCGGTGCTGTTTCTCAGCCTGCTGGTGGCGGCCAGCGTGCTGGCGCTGCTCTGGGGCGTGCGCACGCTGTGGGCGCGCGCCACCGGGCGGCCCATGGCTCCCTGGCTGCGCGTCGATCCGCGCGGCGCCTGGAGCACCGCCACGCGCAGCACGGCGCGCTGGACGGCCCATGCCGCGCACGGCGCCGCGGGCGCCTCGGCACGCATGCGCGGGGCGGCCGACGTGACCGACGTGCCGGTGCGCGAGATCCGCTGAAGGCCGTCCCTCGCCCGGGGTTGCGCTGACTATGATGCGCAGCATGACGCCCGACGACATCCGCGATCTTTTCGAGCGGCAGCACCAGGCCAGCCGCACCCAGCCCGACGTTCCCGTGACCCTGCGCCGTGAGCGATTGCTGCGCCTGGGCAAGCTGCTCGACGAGCATGCGCCGGTGCTGGCGGCGGCCGTGCAGGCGGACTTCGGCATGCGCTCGCAGCGCCTGACCGAGGTGGCGGATTTCTTTGTGCTGCGCGCCCAGCTGGCGCAAACCCTGCGGAACCTCGGGCGCTGGTCGCGCCGCGAGAAGGTCCGCACGCCCCTGTTCCTGCAGCCCGCGCGGGGCTGGATCGAGCGCCAGCCGCTGGGCGTGGTGGGCGTGATCTCGCCCTGGAACTACCCCATCCAGCTCGCGCTCGCGCCCGCCATGGCGGCGCTTGCGGCGGGCAACCGGGTGCTGCTCAAGCCGAGCGAGCTCACCCCCCACACCTCCGCGCAGCTGGCGGCGCTGGTGGCGCAGTTCTTCGCGCCCGAGGAGTTCGCCGTGGTGCGGGGCGATGCGGCCACGGCGGCGCTGGTTGCCTCGCTGCCTTTCGATCACCTGGTCTTCACCGGCTCGACGGCCGTGGGACGCAAGGTCGCGCAGGCGGCGGCCGCCAACCTCACGCCAACCACGCTGGAGCTCGGCGGCAAGTCGCCGTGCATCGTCGATGCGGATTGCGACCTGCACGACGCGGCCCTCAAGATCGCGCACGGTAAGCTGCTGAATGCCGGCCAGACCTGCATCGCACCCGACTACGTGCTGCTGCCGCGCGGCAGCGAGGCGGCGTTCGCGGATGCCTTCCGGGTGGCGGTGGCGCGTCTCTTTCCCTACTTCGAGGGCAATCCGGACTACGCCTCGATCATCAGCACGCGGCACCTGGCGCGCCTGCGCACCATGCTGCAGCAGGCGCAGACCCAGGGCGCCGAGCTGCAGGTGCTGCAGCCGGCACCG
>NZ_ALEE01000536.1 GCF_000282995.1 Melaminivora alkalimesophila | reverse complement strand
GCAGCCGGCACCGGGCGCGCCGCCGCCGCCCCCGCAGTCGATCGGCGACGGCATCGGGCGGCAGATGGCGCCGGTGCTGGTGTTCGGCGCCACTGCGCAGATGCAGCTGATGCAGGAGGAGATCTTCGGGCCGGTCCTGCCGGTGCTCAGCTACGAGCGCCTGGACGACGCCATCGCCCACATCAACGCCCACCCGCGTCCGCTCGCGCTCTACTGGTTCGGGCGCAGCGAGCGCGTGCGCGACGACGTGCTGCGCCGCACGGTCAGTGGCGGCGTCTCGGTGAACGACACGTTGATGCACATCGCGCACGACAACCTGCCCTTCGGCGGCGTGGGCGACAGCGGCTGGGGCGCCTACCATGGCGAGCAGGGCTTTCTGCGCTTTTGCCACCAGAAGGCGGTGCTCTCGCAGTCGCGCTGGTCCATGGGGCACCTGCTGTACCCACCCTACGGCGCGCGCTTCGATCGGGTCATGGGGATGCTGCGGCGGCTCATGTAGCCGGTCCTGCGGCTTGGCCGGCGTGGCAGGCGCCACCTATAGCGCATGCCAGGGCGCCTCGTCCAGTTTCGGCGGCAATGGCCGGTGGCGTGTGCGCCAACCGGACCCCCTGGCGCTTTTGTATCCGTTTGCGCGAAAATACCGGGTTTTCCCTTGTCACCCGTTTTCGTTCTTCCATGTCCAGTATCCAGGTTCGCCCTGCCACGCTTCGCGATGCCAAGGCCATCGCCCAGGTCCACACTGCCGCCGCCCTGGAGGCCTACCGCGGGCTCGTGCCAGACGATCAGCTGAAAGCCATGTCCTCGGTGGAAAAGCGCCAGGCCTACTGGCGCGAGGCCATCGAGTACTGCGAGCCCCAGGTCCAGGTGGCGGTCGACGGCGACAAGATCGTCGGCTTCGTCGGCTTCGACCGTTCGCGCGATGCCAAGACCCGTCCCACCACGGGCGAGATCTGGGCCATCTACGCCGCGCCTACGCACTGGAGCCAGGGCGTGGGGGTCGCCCTGTGGGATGCGGCACGCGACGGCCTGGCCGAGGAGGGCTGCACCACCGTGACCGCCTGGGTGCCGCTGCGCAACGAGCGCGCGCTGCGCTTTCATGAGCTCGCCGGTTTCAAGCGCGAGATGACCACCGCCAAGACCGCCATCATCGGCGGCGTGAAGATCGAGGAAGTGCGCCTGAAGCGCTCCCTGAACTGAGCGCGCCCGGCACCCAGCCACGCCCGGGCCGTTCCCTGCCCCTGTTGCCGTGACGCTTCTGCTGGCCCCCATGGAGGGGCTGCTCGACTTCGTGCTGCGTGACGTGCTTACGCGCGTCGGTGGTGTGGACCGCTGTGTCTCGGAATTCATCCGTGTTACGGGCAGCCTGTTGCCGGAGCGGGTGTTCCACCGCTTCCTGCCCGAGCTGCGCAACGGCGGCCGCACGCTCGCGGGTGTGCCGGTGCGGGCGCAGCTGCTGGGCTCCGATCCGGTCAGCATGGCCGAGAACGCCGCGCGCCTGGCCGAGCTGGGACCCGAGGGGATCGATCTGAATTTCGGCTGCCCGGCGCGCACCGTCAACCGCCACGGGGGCGGTGCGGCGCTGCTGCGCGAGCCTGAACGCATCGCCCGGGTGGTGGCGGCGGTGCGCCGGGCCGTGCCGCGCCATCTGCCGGTTTCCGCCAAGATGCGTCTGGGCTACGACGACGCCAGCCTGGCGCGCGAGTGCGCCCAGGCCATGGAGAGCGGCGGCGCCTGCGAGTTGGTGGTGCACGCCCGCACCAAGGCCGACGGCTACCGTCCGCCCGCGCACTGGGACCGGATCCCGCTGATCCGCGACGCGGTGGGCATTCCCGTGGTCGCCAACGGCGAGATCTGGACCGTGCAGGACGCGCTGCGCTGCCGCGAACTGAGCGGCTGCGATGCACTGATGCTCGGGCGTGGAATGGTCGCCGACCCGGGTCTGGCGCTTGCCATCCGGGCGCATGACCGCGGCCAGGGGGGCGCTGCTGCGCTGGCGTGGGCCGAGTTGCTGCCGCAGTTGGAACGGTTTTGGGAGATGGTCTGCGAAGACCTGGATCCGCCCCAGCGCGCGGGACGGCTCAAGCAGTGGCTGAACCTGCTGCGGCGCCGCTACCCCGAGGCGCAACGCGCCTTCGACGAGGTGCGCACGCTGACCGACCAGCAGGCCATCGGCGCGTGGCTGTGCGCGCTGTTGCTCAGAGCAGGTGGTCCGGTGCCAGCGGCCCGAGCAGCCTGAGCAGCAGGCGCAGCCCGAGGCTGCTGTCCGGGTCGTGCTTCATGTCATCGAGGCCGCTGCCTTCCGGTGCGCGCCACAGCAGCGCTCCGTCCTCGCTGCGCTGCACGTGCCAGGAACCCCGGAGCATGGCCGCCTCGATCTGCCGCGCCGCCTGCTCCGACAGGAGCTTGCTGCGGATCAGCAGCGCCACCTCGGTGTTCTGCAGCTGTGAGCGCAGGTCCAGGTTCATCGAGCCGACCACGAGCAGTTGGCGGTCCACCACCAGGACTTTGGAGTGCAGCATCGACCGGGAAGCGCCGGTGGCGCCGCCCGAAGCACCATCGTTGCCGGGATTGCTGCCACTGCGCTGCGGCCCGGACGGCGTGCCGGAGCTGCCGAAGGCCGTGCGCAGTCCGGCCTGCTCGCTGCGCAGCTCATACAGCTCGACCCCCAGGTCCAGCAGTTCCTCGCGGTGGCGCGCGTAGCCCACATGCGCGATGGGCGCATCGTTGGAGGCCAGCGAGTTGGTCAGGATGCGCACCCGCACGCCGCGCCGGCGCGCCTCGGCGAAGGCCCGCTTCATGTCCTCGCCGGGCACGAAATAGGGCGAGATGATGAGCAGCTCGCGCCGCGTGCGCGCCATCAGCTGCAGCAGGCCGTCGACCACCGTGTCCTCGGCGTCCGCACCGCCCTGCAAGGCGGCCGTGGCATCCGGGCCGGCAGGCTCGCCGCCGGCCGGCCCGGGTTCGCCCTCCAGGGCAATTTTGGTAGGCTGATCGACCAGCACGGCCGCAGGTGCCCACACCAGGCGCGCGTTCGCCAGGTCCAGGGGCTCCTCGTTCCATGCCTGCAGGGCGCGGCGCTGCTGCTCCGGGTCCTGGGCGGGCGGGGGCAGGGCCGGCGCATCGCCTGCCGCAGCGCCGCCCTCGGCTTCCTGGATCTGGGCCTGCAGCTGCTCCAGCTCCTTGCGCGTGACCAGCGATTGCACGGGGTAGGCGCGCGGGTTGTTCCAGTACTGGTCGAAGCTGCGCGAGAGCTCCGCCACGACCGGGCCGGCGGCGAGCACGTCCAGGTCGACGAAATTCTCGCCCGCCCCCTGGCCGAAATAGGCGTCTCCCAGGTTGCGCCCGCCCGTGACGCCCATCGCGTTGTCGGCGATGAACAGCTTGTTGTGCATTCGCTGCTGCACGCGCGAGAAATCGGTCAGCGACCCCCACAGACGCCCCAGCATTGAGTCGCGCGGACCGGCCACCGGGTTGAACATCCGCATCTCGATGTGCGGCTCGAAAGCCAGGCGCATCACCAGCGCGTTGCGCCCCGTGCTGTGGAAATCGTCGAGCAGGATGCGCACGCGCACGCCCCGGCGCGCCGCGTCCACCACTCCGCGCAGCAGGCGGGCCGAACTGGCATCGGCATGGATGGCGTAGTACTGCAGGTCCAGCGTCTTCTGCGCGGCCTCCACCAGGGCAAGCCGGCTGCCATAGGCTTCCTGAGGACCGCTCAGGAGCATGAAACCGGAACTGACTCCCCGCGCCCCGACCGCGCGCCGCTGCCGCTCGACCAGTGCCGACAGATCCGTGGGCCCGCGCGCCACATCCAGGGCCACCGATACCGGCCGTTCCACCTCCTTGGGCAGCCCGGCACAGCCGCTGCACACCAGGGCCAGGGCGACCGCCAGCCATCGATGGGGCCGCGGCCTGCTGGAGGAGGCGGCAGAGCGGGACAGGGCGGCAGGGTCGCAATCGCGCATGGGGCGGGCACCGGGCAAGAGGCTGGCTACACAAGGGGTTGCAGTTTTATAGCCTCGTTGCGGGCAAGGAGCTTGTCGGACGACAGCGGCCGGCGGGGTGGGTGCGTCGATGCGCCCCCTGCCGTCAAAAATCCGCGCGTCCGGCGACCCGCGCCACGATGCGCAGGTCTGGCCCCACTTGCTCGTGCTCGCGGAACTCGAGCGCCAGCTGCTCGGCCAGTGTGCCCAGTGGTCCCCAATGTGCCATGCCGCGCCCGCCGGAACCCAGCAGGCTGGGGGCAAGGTACAGCAGCAGCTCGTCCACCAGCCCATCGCGGATCAGCGCGCCATTCAAGCGATGGCCGGCTTCCACATGCAGCTCATTCACGCCGCGCATCGCCAGGTCGCGCAACATGGCCGCAAGATCCACCTGGCCCGCGGGGCCGGGGAGGCAGACCACCGTCGCGCCGCGCTCGCGCAGGGGCTGCGCCGCCGGTGAATCGGAGGCAGCAGCGGTGTAGATCAGCAATTCGCGCCCCGGGACGTCGAAGAGGCGGCCGCTGGCGGGGGTCTGCAACTGGCTGTCGACCACCGCCAGGCGTGGTTGGCGCGGGGTTTTCACCTCGCGCACATCCAGGCGCGGATCGTCGTGCAGCACGGTGCCGATGCCGGTCAATACTGCACAGGCCCGCGCACGCCATGCATGCCCATCCGCACGCGCCGCCGCAGACGTGATCCACTGGCTCGCGCCGCTGGACAGGGCCGTGACGCCATCGAGCGAGGCAGCGACCTTCATGCGCACCCAGGGCGTTCCGCGCACCATGCGACTGAAGAAGCCGAGGTTGAGTTCGCGTGCGGCTTCGGCACCGGGGCCGACTTCCACCTGGACGCCGGCAGCGCGCAGGCGGGCGAAGCCCTGGCCGGCAACGAGCGGGTTCGGGTCGGCCAGGGAAGCGACGACGCGGGTGATGCCGGCTTCGATCAGGGCATCGCAGCAAGGGCCGGTCCGGCCCCGGTGCGCGCAGGGTTCGAGCGTGACGTAGGCGGTAGCGCCGCGAACGTCGTGGCCCCGGGCGGCGGCATCGCGCAGGGCCATCACCTCGGCGTGCGGGCCGCCCGCTTGTTGGGTGAAGCCCTGGCCGAGGATGCGCCTGTTGTCTGGGCCGGTAATGACGCATCCCACCCGGGGGTTGGGGCTGGAAATGAAAAGCGCCTGGGCGGCGAGCCCAAGCGCTTCGTTGATGGGGGAGGGTGGGGCGTCGTGAGCGGTGGCGGTCATGGAGCACATGATGTGCCCCACTGCAGAAGCGATTTCTTGCCCCGTCCCGCGATGGGTCCACGACATGGTAGTGGTTACGTCTGCAGCAGGTAGAGATGAGTGGTGCCTGGATGTTGTTTCGCCAACTCCTGGCGGAGGCTGTGAGATTCGAACTCACGGACGGTTGCCCGTCGGCAGTTTTCAAGACTGCTGGTTTAAACCACTCACCCAAGCCTCCGGGGAAGACGGGAATTGTATGCGCCCGGGCTCGACCCGGCCCGGTAGCTGGAGAGTGAACAGAAGGCGTTCGATCCGGCTCAGCCGCCCACCGCCTTCTCCAGTTCCGCCTTGTTCATCTTCGAGCGTCCCGGGACGTTCTTCTTGCGCGCTTCCTCGTACAGCTGCTCGCGCGTGCGGCCCTGGGCGCCAGTGTGCGAGCGGCGGCCACCGCGCACCGGCGCGGGCGTGTCCTTCAAGGTCTTGGGGTTGGCGGTCTTGGCCTCGCCATGCTGGGCGCGTTCCTTGTTCACCGTGCGCGCGGCGATCTCCTCGGCGCGCTTGGTGCTCTCGCCGCGCTTCTTGGCGCTGTCCTTGATGTGTTCGTACTGGCGTTCGCGCTTGTCGCTCCAGGCTGCCTGCGGCATGGTGTATCTCCTCGGGAGGATGGACGAGCCTGCAGGCTAGGCGGCTTCTGCAGAAGCCGGGTCGGCAGGAGCGCCCAGCGCCCGTAGGACGGGGGCCGCGCAGCCGAAAAATCGGTTGTGAAGCGCGCGGTGGCGGATGCCTACATGCCCAGCGAGCGCAGGAGGGCGTCGGTGTCGTCGTCCCCTGCGGGGGGCGGCGCGGCAGAAGGCGCATCCACGGCGCCGGCCACCTGGGCCATCACCGCATCCGGATCGGGCGCGTCCTGGGGTTCGAAGTCATAGAGCTTCAAAAACTGCGTGCGGTCGATCGCCAGCTCCAAGTAGAAGATGTTGTTGCTGGCGGTATAGAAAGTGACGCGGCGAGCCTCGGGCTGGTCGAGGTTGGCGTCCACGCTCAGCACCACCTGCTGGTTGAGCACCAGCATCTTGGGCTGGTTCTGCGTGATGTGCGTCTGCAGTTCGCGCCGCACCTTGCCGGTGAAGTCGCCCACAACCTGGTTCATCAGCTCGCCCATGACGTTGCTCACTTCGTCCGACGTGAAGGAGGCGGCCAGATCCTCGCGCGCCATGCCCATGCTGAGCATGTAGCGTTCGTAGATTTCCATGGCGGCCGCGGCGGAGAAATTGATGATCACCAGCCCGGAGAAGCCGCCATCGAACAGCACGAAGCAGCCGATGTCGGGCTTCAGGCAGGTCTTGGTGATGCGCTGGACCATGCCGGAGTAGTGCACCGCGCCCTGGGTGGCGACCGACAGGACGCGGGTGACGGAATTGCACAGCGAGACCAGCACGTCTTCGGTGCCGTAGACGACGGGGGAGTGGGCAGGGGTGTGGTTCATGGACGAGGGGCGCGACGCCAGGGTCGGGGCATGGGCCCCGATGATGACATGCCTGCGTCGTCAATCCGCTGGAGCGGCACTGGGCTGCCATGCCCGTGCGTGCAGCGCTGGCCCTTGCGGCGTAGAGTGCGGGGATTCCTCGGACGGTGGGCCGGCCACGAGCGCCCATCCCGTCCGCCTTCGATCACTGTCTCTTGCAAAGGATTGGACCATGCGCACACGCTCCGCAGCCCTTGCCCTGACCACCGCCCTGGCCCTGATGGCGGCCCCCGGCCTGCACGCCGAGCCGGCGAACTACACAACCGACCCCGACCACACTTTCGCGACCTTCGAGATCGACCACTTCGGCGCCAGCATGATCCGCGCGCGCTTCGACAAGGTGGAGGGCAAGGTAGAGCTCGACCGGGCCGCGCGGACCGGCAAGGTGGAGGTGACGCTGGACATCGCCTCGGTCAGCGTGGGCGTGCCCTCGTTCGAGAAGCACCTGCAAAGCGCGGAGATCTTCGATGCGGCGCGCCACCCGCAGGCGCGCTTCGTCGGCGACCGCTTGCAGTTCGAGGGCGACCGGCTGGTCTCGGTCTCGGGCCGGCTGACGATCAAGGGCAAGACCCAGCCGGTCACCTTCAAGGCGAACCAGTTCAATTGCTACGACAGCCCGATCCTCAAGCGCGAGGTCTGCGGTGAGGATTTCGAGGCGACCATCGACCGCACGGATTTCGGGGTGGATTACATGGCCGACATGGGTTTTGCCAAGCGGGTGCGCATCGTCGCGCAGATCGAGGCTGCCAAGCAGTGAGCCGGGCGCTGCACTGAGGGTCGCAGGCAGCCCGGCTCAGGAGTGGCCGCCCGGTGCCTCCTCGGGCGCCCCGGCGAGCGCGGGCAGCCCGTGCGCGGCTCGCGCCTGGGCGCAGCGCTCGCTGCCCATCTCGAAATCCCGGCAGGCCTGCGGCCGGTGTTCGTAGATGCTGCAGGTGGACGACTGTCCGCATTGCCCCACCAGCGCGGCGCAGCGCACCGGATGTGCGGCGGTGCCGTTCATGCGCCAGCGGTTTCCGCTGACTTCGTGCGCCAGCGCCTCGGGCACACTGCCTCCCATGCCGCTCAACTCATAGACGGAGAACTCGACGCGGTAATGCTCGCAGCAGGCGCCGCACTGCAGGCACGGATGGAGGGTCTCGGTCATGGCCGGGGGTGCGGCATCGACGCAGGAGGAGGACAGGATGAGCGCGAAATTCAAGGTGGGCGACCACGTCCGCTGGAATTCCGAGGCGGGTCACGTGACGGGCAAGATCATTGCCGTGCACACGCGTGATTTTGACTACAAGGGCCATACCCATCGCGCCAGCGAGGACGACCCGCAGTACGAGATCCGCAGCGACAAGAGCGACCACATCGCGGCGCACAAGGGCAGTGCGCTCTCGCGCGTGTGAACGCGCAGCGGGCGCAGGCGCCCGAGCGGCTGCCG